>CALNBU010000384.1 GCA_937875615.1 uncultured Archangium sp. | reverse complement strand
GCAACCGGAACGATAGTCGCCGGACACGGCGCCAGGCGCGCCGCGCGGCTGAGGCTCAGGTTTCGTCGGTCGAGGCCCCACCGGCGCGACCGGATGAAGAGGTCACGCCGACGCCCGCGGCGCCGGAGCCCGGAGGGACCTGGCGCAGACCCCTGGGCGGCGTGCTGCTGGGCGTGGGCGCGGCGGCGGTCGCCACCGGCGCGGTCTTCGGCGTCCTCTCGCGCACCGCCCGCGACACGGTGACCGACGCCGAGCGACGCGACGACGTCATCACCGGCGTCACCCAGGTCGAGGCGCAGCGGCTGGAGGCGCAGTCCGTCTCCCAGGCCATCGTCGCCAACGCCCTCTTCATCGCCGGCGGCGTGGTGGCCGCCACCGGCCTGGTCTTCGTCATCGTCGGGCCCGACAGCCAACCGCTGGCGCAGCTGACGCCGGCGCCGGGCGGGCTGGTGCTGAGCGGCCGCTTCTGAAACCTCAGCGCGGGCAGCGCAGCAGGTCCCGCGCCATGAAGTCGCGCAGCCCCGTCACCACCCCGCCGTCGTAGTGCACGGTGCCCGTCTGAGGCTCGTCCGGCGAGACCGGGCCACAGGTGCGCCACGGCACCGGCGCGGCGAGGCCCGCGTCCGCCAGCTCCCGCTCCGTCAGGTGGGTGCGCCCCAGCGCCGCGAGGAGGTCGAAGCGCAGCGCCGCGCCATCGGAGAAGAGCGCGCCCGGCCGCACCTCCAGCTCCGCCACCGCGTCGGCGCCGGGCGTCAAGGCCCGCGTCACCTCGCAGTCCCCCGGCAGCGCGAAGCCGAAGGAGAAGGTCACCACCTGCGGCAACGAGGCGAAGTCGAAGGCGCCGTCGGTGACGCGACAGTCACCTCCCAGCCAACGCGCCTCGCCGTCGAAGCGCACCGTGTGCCCGTCGTCGTGCATCGCCACGTAGGCCGTCAGGTCGTCATCGGAGAGGTTCACGTTGGCGAAGTACTCCGCCGCCGGCGCCAGCGGCGCGCTCAGCAGATAGGTCCCGGGCGGCAACGACAGCGAGGTCAGCCCCCACGACCGGCCGTCGCCAGACCGCGCGTCGAGCGGGCCGGGCTTCGCGAGGTTGACGGCCCAGGGTCCTTCGTCCCGCGCCACCTCTTCACCGTCTCCCGCGCCGCGCACCACCGCGCCCTCCACGGTGGCCAGCACCCGCGTGAAGTGCAGCTCCCGGCCATCGACGAAGTGCGCGG
>CALNBU010000383.1 GCA_937875615.1 uncultured Archangium sp. | reverse complement strand
GGTGGGGCGTGTGGAACGCGGAGACGGCGCGGCTGCTGGGCGACGACGAGCTGGCGCCGCGGGGTCCGGCCACCGAGCTGGCGCGCTGGACGGCGGCGGTGGGCCGGCTGCCGTCGCTCTGGGAGCGCCTCACCACCCGCTACCCGCCGATGATGCCGCTGTTCCTCCGCGGCGCCGCGCTGACGCTGCTGGTGTCGCTGGCGGCGATGGCGCTGGCGGTGCTGCTGGGCTCGTTGCTGGCCGTCGGTCGGCGCTTCGGGCCGGCGCCGCTGCGCTGGCTCTCGGCCGCGTACATCGAGTTCTTCCGCGGCACGCCGCTGCTCATTCAGCTCACCATCGTCTACTTCGGCCTGCCGGAGCTGGGGCTCCGGCTGCATCCCTTCGTGGCCGGCGTGCTGGCGCTGGGTCTCAACTACGCGGCGGCCGAGGCGGAGAACTACCGCGCGGGGCTGGAGTCGGTGCCCAGGGGACAGCTGGAGGCCAGCCACGTGCTGGGCCTCTCGACGCTGCAGACGCTGCGGCACGTGGTGGCGCCGCAGGCGGTGCGGGTGTCGATTCCGCCCATGACCAACGACTTCATCGCGCTGCTCAAAGACAGCTCGCTGGTGTCGGCGGTGACGTTGACGGAGCTGACCAAGACGTACACCAACCTCGCCAACTCCACCCGAGACCACCTGGGCCTGGGCCTGCTGGTGGCGGCCTTCTACCTGGTGCTGGGCCTGCCCTTCGCGCGGCTGGCGCGGGCCGCGGAGCGACACTTCGGGCGGCACCTGCACCGGGAGGCGCCGTGACGCTGATGGTGAAGGGGCTGGTGCGCCGCTACCGGGGAAACCCGCGGCCGACGCTCGACGGGCTGTCCTTCGACCTGCCCGAGGGCACGCTCACCGCGCTGCTGGGCCGCAGCGGCGCCGGCAAGTCGACGCTGCTGCGCTGCGTGATGGGCCTCGAGCCCTTCGAGGCGGGGACGCTCCACGTCGACGGGGTGGTGGTGCGGGGCACGGAGGAGTGCGCGCCCCACGAGCGCCGCGCCGCGCTGGCCGCCGCGCGCGAGCGCCTGGGGCTGGTGTTCCAGTCGTACGAGCTCTTCCCCCACCTGACGGTGCTCGAGAACTGCGTGCTGGCGCCGGTGCAGGTGAAGCGCCAGCCGCGCGCGGTGGCCGAGCGCCGCGCCCGGGAGCTGCTGGTGCAGCTGGGCCTGGAGGCGCGGCTGGAGGCCTGGCCGGAGCAGCTCTCCGGCGGGCAGAAGCAGCGGGTGGCCATCGCCCGGGCGCTGGCCATGGAGCCCAGGGTGTTGCTCTACGACGAGCCCACCAGCGCCCTCGACCCCTCGATGAAGCACGAGGTGGTGCAGGTGCTCAAGGCCGTCGACGCGCGCGGCGTCACCCAGGTGGTGGTGACGCACGACCTCCAGCTGGCGAAGGCCGTGGAGCACGTCTGCGTGCTGGACCACGGCGTGGTCATCGAGAGCGGGGCGCCGGGGCAGGTGCTGGCGAGCCCCGCGCACGAGAGCACGCGGGCCCTGCTCGCGGCGTGGCAGGCGTGACCGGTCGAGGTTGTGCACTGGGCTGCACAGCCCCGGAGCGCGCGCTGCACACGGCCGGCGCCCGTCCGCCCGGAGCGGGCGTTGGCTTGACGATTGCTTTGTCGACGCCCATGCGCTCTCTGCTCTCGTTCCTCACCGCGTCGATGTTCTTCCTGGCCTGCGCGCCGCCGTTGTCTTCGGTGGCGCCGATGCGGCTCGAGCTCGAGATGCGCGCCTCGCTCGCAGACTACTGGGTTGCCGAGCTGAAGCTCTTCTCCGAAGACGAGGTGTGCCCCGAGGTGGGGGAGCTGGTGTTCATCGACGACTTCGACCTCGGTCAGCGGATGTTCGGCGGCTGGCGGCTGGGCGTCGTCAACTACGTGACGCCTCAGCGCGTCTGCGATCGACCGTGGTGGACCTCGCAGCCAGGCTACAGAGAGGGGGCGTTGGTGGAGGAGCCGCCGACGCTGCGCTCCGGCGAGGACCTCGTGGTGCGCTTCGACGCCTCGGACCTCGAGGTGAGGTTCAAGGTCCCGGACATCGTGGCGCCGAAGGTGGTGACGCCCATGCCGGTCAGCGGCGGCGTGCCGGTGGTGGTGGACCTCGGCACCTTCCACGACCGACCGAGCATCCACTACTATGGGCCGACGCCGTCTTCCTGGGACCGGCCCCTGCCGGACTCCCGTCTCAGCGCCGATGAGAAGCACGTCGAGCTCCTGCTCCCTGACGACGCTGTCGGCGGGTACCACGTCATCTTCAACCAGTACGTGAGGCAGGAGGTGCCGGACTGCGCGGGCTTCACCAGCTGTCTGCTGACCCTCAATGTCCACCATGTGCTCGAGGTCGAGGTGTCGCCCTGAGGCGCCGGTCGCTCAGCCCTTCGCGTGCTCCGCGCGGCCTTCGGCGTCGAGCGTCGCGAAGTCGTCGGCGCTGAGCGTCACCTTCGCGGCCGCCAGGTTCTCCTCGAGGTGCTTGACCCGGCTGGTGCCGGGGATCGGCACCATCACGTCGCTGCGCTGCAGCACCCACGCGAGCGCGATGGCCGAGGTGGTGACGCCGTACTTCGCCGCGAGCCTGGGGAGCACGCCCCCCGAGCGGGACAAGGCGCCGGCCGCCAGCGGGTACCAGGGGATGAAGGCGATGCGCTCCTTCGCGCAGTGGTCGAGCACCGCCTCGCTCCTGCGATTCACCAGGTTGTAGAGGTTCTGGACGCTCGCCACCGGGAAGTGCCGCTGCGCGGCCTGGATTTCCTCCACCGAGACCTCCGAGAGGCCGACGTGGGCGATGAGCCCCTCCTGCTTCATCGCGGCGATGGCGCCGAACTGCTCGTCGCGCGGCACCGCGCCATCGATGCGGTGCAGCTGCCAGAGCTGGAGCTGGTCCTGCTTCAGGCGGCGCAGGCTGGCGTGCACGGCCTCGCGGAGGTACTCGGGGCGGCCGTTGGGCGCCCACTGGTTGGGACCCGCGCGGGTGAGGCCGGCCTTGGTGGCGATGACCAGCTGCCCCGGGTAGGGGTGCAGCGCCTTCGCGATGAGCGCCTCGCTGACGTGCGGGCCGTAGGAGTCGGCGGTGTCGATGAAGTCGACCCCGAGCTCCGGCAGGCGCTGCAGCACGCGGATGGCCTCGGCCTCGTCGCGGGGCGGTCCCCAGATGCCTTCGCCGGTGAGGCGCATCGCGCCGAAGCCCAGCCGGTGAATGGGAATCTCGCCGCCGATTCGGAACGTTTCGCTCATGGGCGCAGGAGGTAACGCCGGCGTGCGTCACCGCAAGGCTGATTGGGTCCCGCAGCGCGGCCATTGCCCGCCGCGTGGCAGGCGTGCCAAGTCTCGCCGCCTCATGAGACTCCTGCCGTTTCTCGCTCTGCTGCTCCTGCCCGCCTGCTCCAACACCACGCTCGAGCCGCAGGACTACGTGAAGACCTGCACCTGGGACACCGACTGCCTCGCGGTGTTCTTCGGAGACGTGTGCGGCAACTGCAACTGCCCCAACGGGGCCATCGCCGCCGACAACCGGTACATCTACGAGGCCGACCAGACGGGCGCGGAGCGCTCCTGTGGACCGCGCCAGGCCATCGGTTGCGCCGAGTGCCAGGTGGTGGAGGTGGCGTGTAACGACGGCCAGTGCTCGCTGAAGTGAGCTGGCTGTACCGCTGGCCCGCGCCGCTCCTCGAGGGGCGGCTGGTGCGTCGCTACGAGCGCTTCGTCGCCGAGGTGCGCGTAGGGGGCCAGACGGTGCGCGCCCACTGCGTCAACCCGGGCCGCATGGAGGGCATCGTGGTGCCCGGCGCCCGGGTGTGGCTGAGCGAGGCGCCCGGCCGCGCGCTGCCCTTCACCTGGCGCGACAAGCTGCGGACCTGGTCGCAGCCCCTC
>CALNBU010000382.1 GCA_937875615.1 uncultured Archangium sp. | reverse complement strand
CTCTGCCTTCTTCAAGCGCCTCGTCTCGGCGTCGACCCCGACCTGCTCGAATGTGACGCCACCGGAGACATGGTGACCATCACCGCGCCGCAGACGGGCAGCAAGGTCATCGTCAACACCCAGCGGGCCGTGAGTCAGGTGTGGGTCGCCGGCCGTGGTGAAGGCGTGCACTTCTCCCGGGCCGACGACGGGCGCTGGCTCGACGACAAGGGCCGGGGGCTGGAGCTCGGCGCGTGGGTGGCGGAGTGCGTGCGCGACGCGGCCGGCGTCACCCTCTCCCTGTGAGCGCCTTGACACCCGACGAGAAGTCGAACACGCAGCGAGGCCATGAGAACGATCCTCGGCTTCCTGGTGGTGGTACTCGCGCTCGGTTGCCCGCGCCCTGACGACGTCGATGGCGGGACCGACTGCCTGACCTGCGAGGTCGACGGCGGCACCGACGGCGGGACCGGCGGCCTCACGCTGCGCATCGTCAACGCCGACAACGGCCCGGTGGCCAACGCCGGGGTGCGCGTCGAGCAGCTCTCGGACCCCGCCTACTACGTCGACGCGACCAGCGGCGCCGACGGCGTGGCCCAGCTTTCCATCGAGGGGCTGGAGCGCCCGCTCACCCTCACCGTCGCCGCGCCCGGCCACGGGGCGTTGTCCATCGTGGGGCTGAACGACGAGCTGCCCTCTGAGATCCGCCTCGACGCGCTCGACGCCGTCTCCCAGCAGGCCACCCTGAGCGGCGACCTCACCGGGGTCGGCGCGGGGCACACCGTCCTCGTCGACTCGCTGGAGTTCGAGACCTACGAAGGCACCGGCCCCTACTCGGGCGCCTACGGCGTCGACTCGCCGCTGCCGCTGCCGCTCATCGCCCTGGAGCTCGACGCAGCCAACGCCGTCGTCAACTGGGTGCAGGCCGAGGGCGGCGCGCGCGGCGGCGACAAGATGGTGCCCCTCACCTTCCCGACGCCGGCGGCGGCCGCTTCGCAGACCGCCTTCACCGCCACCGGCGACTTCACCGGGCTGCTGGCCAACGTCTCCAACGGCTTCATGGAGGGCTGGCACATGGTGTCCGCTCCGCGCCCCGGCCATGTGGTGACCGGCGCCGGCAGCTTCACGTACCAGCCCTCGGGGGCCATCACCGGCACGCTGTACGGCATCACCGGCGCGTACGCGCCCAACCGGCTGGTGCTCGAGTTCACCGACGGCGCGCGCTACTTCACCCGCGCGCTGCAGGCGGGCGACCTCACCCAGCCCTTCCACTTCGACCTCAAGACCGCGCAGGACATCAGCGTCTCCGGCGGAGACCTCGCCAGCGTGCGCGCCAGCGCCGAGGCCGAGGCCGGCGCCTTCGACACCCTCGCGCTCACCATCGAGAAGCCCGACGACGGGCAGCGGCGGTGCGTCTGGCGCGTGTACACCGCGCCCGGCGCGCCCTACGTCATCGCGCGACTGCCCGGGCTCCCGGGCGGCGCCCAGCCGTCGGCCTTCGACATCGCGGCGCCGGGAGAGCCGCTGCTGGCGCTGCCGCAGCTCGTCCGGTTCCTCTTCCCCACCGCGCGGCCGTGGAACATCTCCAACAGCAACGCCGCCACGCTGGAGTACCGCCAGACGCTCGCCTCCGCCGGCTACCGCAGCATCACCGGAAACTGGCGCGACGAGGAGGGCCCGGCCACGCAGCGCACCTTCACCCTGCGCGTGGTGAACGAGACGGGCACCCCGCTGGGCAACGTCGGCGTGCGCGTCGAGCGCTCGAGCGCGGCCGAGCTCTTCGCCGAGGGCCGCACCGCCGCCGACGGCACCCTCACCCTGGAGCTGGCCGTCACCAACCGCGTCAACCTGACGCTGGCCGCCAACGGCTTCGGGGCGCTGTCCTTCATCGGCGTGCGCCCCGATGACTTCCCGACGCAGGTGCGCTTCGACTCTCTCCGCGCCGCCAGCAACACCGTCACCCAGGAGACGTTCCAGGGCGACGTCACCGGGGAATCCAGCACGTACACCTGGGTCACCAGCTACGACGCCAACCCCGGCACCGGCGCTGGGGCAGGCGCGCAGTACGGCGGCGTCTATTTCCCCGAGTCGGCCTTGCCGCTGCCGCTGGTGGGGCTGGCGCTCGACGACCAGTACCAGGTGACCAACTGGGTGGTCGAAGATGGCGGCGTCCGTGGCGGGCCGCTGCAGGTGCCGATGAACTTCCCGACGCCCGCGCAGGCCACCACGGCCACGGCCTACACCGCGACGCTCAGCGGCGGCCTCTACACCACCCAACCTCCCACGCAGGTCAACGTGTGGGCGCTGCACGAGGTGACCTCGCCGACCTACGGCGCGCTCACGGCGGGCCTCGGGAACAACGCCACGACCACCGACGCGGGGAGCTGGGTCGGCGGGCTGCGCT
>CALNBU010000381.1 GCA_937875615.1 uncultured Archangium sp. | reverse complement strand
GGCATCGTCGCCCTCATCATCTCGGTCTATTCGCTGGTCGGCGTGAACCTCGGTGGCTTCTTCATCGGCTTCGTCCTGGGCGCAGGGGAAGACGCTGTGGCTGGTGCGGCCGCTCTACCCGGGGCAGGAGGCGCTGGTGGCCCGCACCGAGCAGGCGCTCAACAAGCTCCTGCCGCCGGAGGCTCGCGCGCAGGCGATCATCGGCAAGGCGGAGCTCGCCGCGGCCATGACCAATCAGTCGCTCGGCTCGGTGCCGTGCTTCGAGGTCGACGCGCGCTGCGGGGACCCCATCGACGCCTTCGTCAGCGCCCTGGGCTTCGACCGCGTGGTGTTGGTGCAGGGCGGTCAAGATGACACCGGCTACAAGTTCAAGGTCGCGTCCTACGAGTCGAAGGTGGGCAAGCCCGCCCCGGCGACGTCGGCGAACATCGACCTCGACCGCGCCTTCCTCGGCGCCCTGGCCAAGGTGGTGCCGGTCACGGCCACCCTCGAGCTGACCAGCACGCCCACCGGCGCCACCGTCTACGTCGACGACGTCAAGGTGGGCATCACGCCGGTGTCGGCGCAGGTGCTGCCCGGTGAGCGGGTGGTGCGCTTCGACCTCAAGCTCCACGAGCCGCACGACGAGGTGGTGGCGGTGCCCATCCGCGGCAAGCTGAGCCTCGACAAGAGCCTCGACAAGGTGGCGGCGCGCATCGCGCTCTCGGCGTCGCCGGCGGGCACGGAGATCTTCATCGACGGCGTGGCGGCGGGGAAGGATCGCGTCGACCGCGGCATCGCGCCGGGCGACCACGTGGTGCGCTTCGTCGCCGAGGGCCACAAGGCCTTCGAGCAGACCATCTCGGTCAAGGCGGGCCAGCAGTTCACGCTCGAGAAGGCGCTGGAGTCCATCGCCCCGAAGAACGACAGGGTGACGGTGCTCATCACCGACGACAAGGGCAACGTGAAGCCGGTGACGGTCGACGGGCAGACCGGCACCATCGCCGTGCCCAGGCCGACCGACGAGCAGCGCATCCGGGGCTGGAAGTCCTACGCGCAGGTGTCGTTCGCCTACGCGGGCTTCACCGGGAACCAGTTCCTCGCCCGCCGCTTCGAGGACGGCGGTGGCCCCACCGGGCGCACCACCACCTTCGCCAGCCCGTCGCCGGGGCTGATGGGTATCTCCGCGGAGTTCGGCACCGGTGGTGAATACGTGGGCGTCTCCATCTTCGGCTTCACCTGGCTCACCAACATGGACCGCCTCGACATGTGGGTGGGCTACGCGCGAGACGGCCAGGGCTGTGAGCCGGTGTCTGGCGGGTGTGGTCCGACGCGCATCAACAGCGGCACGCTGCACGTCGGCAACGTCCAGCTGATCCAGCCGCAGTTCCGCATCGGGGTGTGGAAGTTCCTCTTCACGCTGCAGGCGGGCGCCGAGTTCCGGTTCGGTTGGCTCAACGAGTTCGAGCCGGCCGTCTACAGGGACGGCTTCCTGGCGATCGACCTGCTCCTCGCCGCGCGGCTGAGTGTCCGCTACTACATCGTCGAGGGCTTCTACGCGCACGTACAGGGCCACTACGCGCAGAGCTTGTGGTCCCTGGGCGCACCGGCCACCGATGAGAACGGCCGGAACTTCGAGTTCCCCAGCACCAAGTCGAGCACTGCGGGCCTCAACCTGGGAGTCGGTTATGCGTTCTGAGTTGATGGCACTCGTGCTCCTCGCCGCGCCTGCGTGGGCGCAGCCGCTGGTGGGCGCCGGCGTGGGCAACGCCGACACCTTCGTGTCCGAGGGCAGCAAGCAGTTCAACAAGAAGCAGTACGCGAAGGCCGTGGACAACTTCCTCAAGGCCACCCGCGCCCGTCCGGCGACGGTGCAGACCTACGCCCAGCTGGCGCGCGCGCAGATGCTGGCGAAGCAGCTCCAGCGGGCCTGCTACGCGTACCGGGTCTACCTCAAGGCCACGCCCGACTCACCCGACCGCAAGAAGGCCTCGGCGGAGAGCGACCAGTGCGAGCGTCAGCTCAAGGTGGCGAAGAAGCTGCCGGTGGACCCCACGAAGGACTTCGTCGACCTCCGCGCCGCCTTCTTCACGGCGCTCGACGAGAAGAAGCTGATGGGCGCGGGCTCCGCGTCCGCCACCCTGAAGACCCTGGTCAACGGGGGCTTCCTC
>CALNBU010000380.1 GCA_937875615.1 uncultured Archangium sp. | reverse complement strand
GGCTTGCCCTCGATGAGGCCGAACCACGACGGACGGCCTGCTTCACGGTCCCTGCGGGTGACAATCCAGGCGAACTCGCCCAACGCGATGATGGCGCCCATCAGCACCACCGCGCGGACCGGCTTCGCCCAGCCGAGGAACATCGTCACGGTGAGGATGGCGATGGCGCCCTGCTCCGGCAGCGGCACGTCGCCCTTCAGCACGCCGCACACGTTGCCGAAGCTGGCCAGCACGATGCCCACGTTCTCCACGCCCAGGGCCGCGTTGAACACCGCCGCGCTGCTCGCCACTCCGAGCGACTCACCGCCCACGGTGCCGTTGAACGAGCCACCGCACCCCACCGTGAGCACCGCCACGGCCGCCATCAGAATCCGCTTCATCATCTCGTATCTCCGCAAAGGACAAGGCGACGAGCGTCGCCTCTGGTTGTACGGGCCGACCACCCGCGAGAGGCGAATTAATTACGAATGTCAGCCGGCACAACGCCAGCGGGCTGGATGTCGCGACCTGCGACAGTCCAGCTCAGGGAAGCTCCCCGTGCCCCTGCCGACGGAGGAAGGTGGGGATGTCGTACTGATCCTCATCGAGGTTGACGTCCCGGGGGCTGGCCACGCGGGGCGCGGCGGGGAGGCGGTACTCACCAGAGCCCGAGGTGCGCACCGAAACGGGCGGCGCCGAGGTGGTCTTGCTGGGCACCAGGGTCACCGGCTCCGGGGGAGGCGCCGCCACCGTGTGCGCCGCCGGGGCACGGAGGAACGCCTGCTGCGGCTGCGGCCGCCCCATCTCCGCCAGCGTCGCGCGCCGAGGCGCGGCGTCGCGGGCCACGAAGCCGGTGGCGATGACGGTGATCTTCACCTCGTCGGGCGCGGTGTCGTCGATGACCGAGCCGAAGATGATGTTGGCCTCCTCGTCAGCCGCCTCCTGCACCAGGGTGATGGCCTCGTTCATCTCCTGCACCGAGATGTCGCGGCGCGCGGTGATGTTGATGAGCAGCCCGCGCGCGCCGTCGATGGTGACGTCGTCGAGCAGCGGCGAGGAGATGGCCTGCTGCATCGCCACGATGGCGCGGTTGGCGCCCGACGCGCGGCCGGTGCCCATCAGCGCCTGACCCTGCTCGCCCATGATGGTCTTCACGTCGGCGAAGTCGACGTTGATGTACCCGTGGAACTGGATGAGGTCCGAGATGCCCTGGACCGCGTTGAGCAGCACCTCGTCGGCCTTCTTGAACGAATCGAGCAGCGGGAGCGGCTCGGTCAACATGGTGAGCAGCCGCTGATTGGGGATGGTGATGAGCGTGTCCACCGCGGCCTTGAGCTCCGAGAGGCCCTGCTCCGCGGCCTTCCGGCGCCGGTTGCCCTCGAACATGAAGGGCTTGGTCACCACGCCCACCGTGAGACAGCCGAGCTCGCGGGCGATGTCGGCCACCACCGGCGCGGCGCCGGTGCCGGTGCCACCACCCATGCCGGCGGTGACGAAGACCATGTCCGCGCCCTCCAGCAGCCGGGCGATCTCCTCGCGCGACTCGCTGGCCGACTGCCGACCCATCTCCGGGTTGGCGCCGGCGCCGAGGCCGCGGGTGAGGGCCTGACCTATCTGCACGCGCACCGGCGCCTTGTTGGCCGCCAGCGCCTGGATGTCGGTGTTGAGCGCGATGAAGTCGACGTGCGAGAGGCCGGACTCGATCATGGTGTTGACCGCGTTGCAGCCCGCACCGCCCACGCCCACCACCTTGATCTTCGCCGCCTTGCTGCTCTGCTCGAACTGTTCCATGGGAATCTCTCTTTGAGGGGAAAGGTGTGAAGTTTCAGAAGACTTCCTGGAGCCACTCGCCCATGCGCCGCTTCACCTTCTTGAAGACGTTCTCTTCACGGATGCGGAACATGCTGCGGTCCTGATGCCGCGCGCCGTACACCACCAGCCCCACGCCGGTGGCGTAGGCGGGGCTCTTCACCACGTCGACCAGGCCACCGATGCCATGCGGGCGGCCCATGCGCACCGGCACGCCCATGATCTCCTCGGCGAGCTCGGTCATGCCGGGCAGCTGCGTGGAGCCGCCGGTGATGACCACGCCAGCGGTGAGCAGCTCGGAGAAGCCGTTCCGCTCCACCTCGTGGTGCACCAACTGGAAGATCTCCTCCACCCGGGCCTCGAGGATCTCGGTGAGGATCTGCCGGCCCATCACCCGGGGATCACGCCCTCCGGGAGACGGCACCTCGATGGTGTCGCCCTTGTCGACCAGCGAGGAGAGCGCGCACCCGAACTTCAGCTTGATGCGCTCGGCGTGCTCCGCCGGCGTACGCAGGCCCATGCTGATGTCGTGCGTCAGGTTGTGCCCACCCAGCGCGATGACCGCGGTGTGCACGATGGAGCCGTTCTGGAAGATGGCGATGTCGGTGGTGCCCCCGCCGATGTCGACCAGGCACACGCCGATCTCCTTCTCTTCCTCGGTGAGCACCGCGTCGCTCGACGCCAGCGGCTGCAGCACGATGTCGGCCACGTTCAGGCCGGCCCGGTTGGCGCACTTGACGATGTTCTGAGCGCTGGCCACGGCCCCGGTGACGATGTGCACCTTGGCCTCGAGGCGCAGGCCGGTCATGCCCAGCGGCTCGCGGATGCCGCCCTGGTCATCGACGATGAACTCCTGCGGCAGCACGTGGATCACCTCGCGGTCGACGGGGATGTTGACCGTCTTCGCCTGCTCGATGACGCGCGCGATGTCGCCCTCGCGCACCTCGCGGTCCTTGAGCGAGACGACGCCGCGTCCCCCGAAGCTCTTGATGTGCCCCCCGGCAATGCCCGTGTACACGTGGGTGATCTCGGTGCCGGCCATCTGCTCGGCCTCGTCGATGGCGCGCTGAATCGAGTTCACCGTCGACTCGATGTTCACCACCACGCCCTTGCGCAGCCCCTTGGAGGGGCTCTGGCCGATGCCGATGATCTCGATGCCCTCGTCGGTGACCTCACCCACGATGGCGCAAATCTTCGTGGTGCCGATGTCCAGCCCGACGATGATCTCCGCGTCTTTTTTTGCCATCTCTTCCCTCTTCCTCCCCCTCTTCCGAGGTGAAAGTTGTTGCCCGCCTCGTCAAGCCGCCCCTCTCAGGGCTTCTTCGCGGAGACCTGTACCGCCACCCATGAAGGCCGCGTCCGGTTGTCGAGGCGAATCACCTCGGCCACCAGCTCACGTTCGTGCAGCGCCCGCCGCACCTGGACCAGCCGCGCCAGCGCGGCGCTCAGGTCCCCTTCGCCAAACTCGATTTCCACCCCACCGCTCGTCACCGCCCGCACCCCGTCCGCGTGCAGGTGCACCTCCGAGAGCGGCACCCCGCGCAGCGCCTCCTCCGCGCCGTACGCCTCGATCAACGCCACCGCGCCGCGCAGCCGCTCGAAGGACCCTTCGCGATCGCGCGCGAAGGTCTCCCGGTCGAGCCCCGTCACCAGCGGCAGGTCGAAGTCGTCGCCCGCCTTGAGCCGCTTGAAGGGCTCCGACGCCTCGTTGACCAGGTAGAGCTCGCCCAGCGAGAGCAGCGCCACCGCGCGGTGCTCGTCGACCTCGATGGTCAGCCCCGACGGCAACCGACGGGAGATGCTGACCTGCCGGACCCACGGGTGCTCGGCGATGGCCCGCTCCATCACCGGGACCTCCATCGCCAACAGGTTCTGCCCGAAGGCCAGGCCGGCCAAACGTGCCAACTCCACGTCGGTGGCCCCGTCGTTCCCGGTGACGTTCACCGTCTTCAAGCCGAAGTACGGCGTGCTGCGCGCCCAACGGAGCCCCTCGATGGAGCCGAAGAAGACGCCCGCCGAGACCGCGAGCAGCCCGACCACCTTGAAGAAGGCAGGACCGTGGTGCTTCGCCACCGCGCTCAACTCCCGGGTCTGCTTCGCCGCGTCGACACGGCGGCGGTTGCGCTTGCTTCGGAACACGGATGGCCTCTCCTCCCGCCATCGTCAGGCCGGTTGGGAGACCCCGCAATTTTTTGGCCACAGATATGTGGCTGTAGCATTCAGCCACGCTCGAACCTCCCCACCCGCTTCACCTCCGGCGTGAGCGTGACCCCCGTCTCCTCCAGCACCCGGCGTCGGGCCTCGTGCATCAGCGCCTCCACGTCGGCGGCCGTGGCCTGGCCCAGGTTGACGATCCAGTTGGCGTGCAGGGTGGAGATGCAGGCGTTCCCCACCCGGTGGCCCTTGAGCCTGACGCGCTCGATGAGCGCGCCCGCGTGGTGCCCCTCGGGGTTGGTGAAGACCGAGCCGAAGTTTGGCTGCGAGAGCGGCTGGGTGCGCTTGCGGTAGCCGAGGTCCGCGGCCATGGCCTCGCGGCTCGCCTCCAGCGGTCCTCGGCGGAGCTGGAAGCGCACCCGCGTCACCACCGCGCCCGCCGGGAGCTCCGTGTGCCGGTAGCGGTACGCGAGCCCGGAGACCCACCCCAGCCCGTCGGCCGTGGCCAACTCCAGCGCGTCGACCACCGTCATGCATTCGCCGTTCTTCGTGCCGGCGTTCATCGCCGTGGCGCCGCCCAGCGTCCCGGGGATGCCCGCCAGGAACTCCGCGCCCACCAGCTGGTGCTTCGTCATCAACGTCACCACGCGGGCGATGGCCGAGCCGGCGTTGAGCGTCAGCCGCGTGTCGTCGAGCTCCTCGGGGAAGAGGCCGGCGGGCAGCTTGAGCGTCACGCCCGGCACGCCGAGATCCCCCACCAGGGTGTTGGCGCCTCCGCCGAGGATGGTGAGCGGCAGCCCCTCGTCGCGGACGAAGGCCAGCGCCTGAACCAGCGCCCCGGGCGTCGTCGGTCGCACCAGCCACTGCGCCGCCCCGCCGACCCGCACGCTGGTCCACGGCGCCAACGGCGCGTCGCCCGTCACCTCCGCAGGCGACAGCGGCCACTTCACGGCGCGGTCCCCAGCGCGGCCAACAGCTCGGGCCCGACCTGCGTGATGTCGCCGGCGCCCAGCGTGAGCACGATGTCGCCCGGACGAACCCGGGCCTTCAACGCGGGCACCAGCTCGCCGCGCGTCTCGACCAACGTGACGTCGGGGTGACCGTGCGCGCGCACCGCCTCCACCAGCCGGGCGGACGACGCGCCCTCGATGGGCTCCTCGCCCGCCGCGTACACCTGCGTGAGGAGCAGCACGTCGGCGTCGTTGAAGCTGCTGCAGAAGTCCTCGAAGAGATCCTTCGTGCGCGAGTAGCGGTGCGGCTGAAAGGCCACCACCAGTCGACGGCCGAAGGCGCGGCGCGCGCCGGCCAGCGTGGCGCGCACCTCCGCGGGGTGGTGTCCGTAGTCGTCGACCACGGTGACGCCGGCCGCCTCTCCGCGCACCGTGAAGCGCCGCTGCACGCCACCGAAGCCCTCCAGCGCCGCGCGCACCGTGGCCAGCGGAACGTCGAGCTCTTCGGCGATGGCGATGACCGCCAGCGCGTTCATCGCGTTGTGGGCGCCCACCATCTGCACGGTGAACTCCCCCAGGTCGACGTCGCGGCGCCACGCGCGGAAGCGGGTCTTGAAGCCGTCGAGCGTCACCCCCTCGAGCCGATAATCGGCGGCGTGGGAGCTGCCGTAGGTGACGAAGCGCTTCTCGATCTGCGGGAGCAACGCCTGCACGTTGGGGTGATCGAGGCACAGCACGTTGAGCCCGTAGAAGGGCACCCGGTTGCAGAACTCGACGAACGCCTCCTTGAGCGTGTCGAGCGAGCCGTAGTGGTCCATGTGCTCGGGGTCGATGTTGGTTACCACCGAGATGCTGGGGTGCAGGTGCAGGAAGCTGCCGTCGCTCTCGTCGGCCTCCACCACCATCAGCTCGCTCTTGCCCAGCTTGGCGTTGCTGCCCAGCACGTTCACCTTGCCGCCCACCACCGCCGTGGGGTCGAGCCCGGCGGCGTTCAGCACCGTGGCCACCATGGAGGTGGTGGTGGTCTTCCCGTGCGAGCCGGCGATGGCCACCGCGTACTTGAGCCGCATCAGCTCGGCGAGCATCTCCGCGCGGGGAATGACGGGGATCTTCCGGCGCTTCGCCGCCACCACCTCGGGGTTGTCGCGCTTCACCGCCGAGGAGATGACCACCACGTCCACGTCGGTGACGTTCTGCTCGCGGTGCCCGGTCTCGATGCGGGCGCCCAGCCCCTGGAGACGGCGGGTCACGTCCGACTCACGCAGGTCGGACCCGCTCACCGAGTAGCCGAGGTTGATCAACACCTCGGCGATGCCGGACATGCCGATGCCGCCGATGCCGACGAAGTGGACCCGCGCGGTGTTGCGCGTCTTGAAGCGGCTGCCGATCACGGGGTCTTCTCCCTGGGGCGCAGCGGCTCGCCGACGCGCGGCTGACCGGTGAGCGCACCCCACTTCTCGAGTGAGAGCTGCTGCAGCACGTCGGCGATCTCCCGCGCCGCCTCCGGGCGGCCCAGCTGCCCCGCCGCCTTCTCCATCTTCTTGAGGCGCTCCGGGTCATCCTTCAACGCGCGGATGGTCGCGGCCAGCTGCTCGCCGGTGAGCTCCGCCTCGCGGAACATCAGCGCCGCCCCGGCGTCGACCAACGCGCGGGCGTTCACCGCCTGGTGGTCGTCGGTGGCGAAGGGGAACGGCACCAGCACCGACGGCTTCTTGCAGACGGTCAGCTCCGCCACCGTGGTGGCCCCGGAGCGGCAGATGACCAGATCCGCGCCCAGGTAGGCCGCGGCCATGTCGTCGATGAACTCGCGCACCTCGGCGTCGAAGCCCCCCGCCGCCCAGGCCTGCTTCACCTGCTCGAAGTCGTGCTTGCCGGTCTGGTGGATGACGTGGAGAGAACCCTTGAGGTCTTCCAGAAAGGGCAGCGCGTCGATCACCCGCGCGTTGAGCCCCCGGGCGCCGAGCGAGCCGCCGAAGACCAGCACCGTGAAGCGCTCGTGCTGACTCCTGGGGCGGAGGAAGTTCTCCAACAGGCCCCGGCGGATGGGGTTCCCCAGCACGTGGCTGCGGCCCTTCGGGAAGAACGCGCGCGCCTCATCGAAGGCCAGGAACACCGCGTCGACGACGCGGCCCAGCACCTTGTTGGTGAAGCCCGGCAGCGCGTTCTGCTCCTGGATGCCCGTGGGGATGCGCAGCAGCCAGGCCATCAACACCACCGGGCCCGACGAGTAGCCGCCCACGCCCACCACCACGTCGGGGCGATAGCGGCGCAACAGCGACAGCGCGTGGACGAAGCTCAGCGGCAACGTGAGCAGGCCCAGCACCAGCTTCACGAAGCCCATGCCCTTGAGCCCTCGGCTCTTGATGGGCTCGAAGACGAAGCCGTTCTGCGGCACCACCCGCGCCTCGAGGCCCCGGTCGGTGCCCACGAAGATCACGTCGTTGCGCGGGTGCCGCGTCGCCACCTCCTCGGCGAGCGCGATGCCCGGGAAGAGATGCCCGCCCGTCCCTCCGCCGGCGATCAGCACTCTCACGCGGGCTCCATCGCGCCGGAGGGCAGCCCCGCATCGCGCGACCTCGACTTCTTCGGCGCGGCGGCGCGCTTGCGCCCCCCCGACTCTGCGGTGGCGGAGATCGACAGCAGCAACC
>CALNBU010000379.1 GCA_937875615.1 uncultured Archangium sp. | reverse complement strand
TGGAGACGCTGGCCGACGACGCCGACCCCCACGTCGCCGAGGCCGCGCGCTGGGCCCTCACCCGCCTCGACGCCTGAGCGGGCTTTTTGCCGCCCCGCTCCGCCGCGCGGTATGTACGGGTCGCCGTGAACACGAAGCGCGTCGTCCTCACCGTCTGTGGCCTCCTCCTCGCGGTGCCGCTGCTCGCGCTCTGGCAACGGCACACGCTCTTCCGCCACGCCACCGGGTTGCCGGCGTTCACCTCCGCCGACTTCACCACCGAGACCGTCTGGGTGACGATGCGCGACGGCGTGAAGCTGCACACCGAGCTCTTCCTCCCCGCCGACCTGGAGAAGGCGCCGGTGGTGCTGGTGCGCAACCCCTACCAGACGTTGCGCTCCATCGAGCGGGTGCAGTGCGGCGCGCTGGCCCGTCTGGGCTACGCCTGCGTGCTGCAGGACGTGCGCGGCCAGCTCGACAGCGAGGGGGAGTGGTACCCCATCATCCACGAGCGCGAAGACGGGCTCGACACCCTGGCCTGGCTGACGAAGCAACCCTGGCAGGACGGCCACATCGGCATGCGCGGGCCGAGCTACCTGACCTGCGTGCAGTGGGCGATGGCCGACGAGCTCCCGCCGGAGGTGAAGACCCTGGTGCCCTCGATGTTCGGCACCGACCTGCGGCAGGTCTTCTACGAGCGCGGCCTCTTCCGTCACGACCTGCTCACCGCCTGGGCCACGCTGATGCCGCAGCGGGGCATGAACTACACCGCCGGCTACCGCTACCTCGAGGCCGCCGCGCACCGGCCCGCCCTCGAGGCCGACGAGAAGTTCATGGGCCAGCGCGTGACGTGGTACCGCGACCTGCTGCACGCGGCCTCTCCGACGCACGACTTCTGGTTCACCCCGCAGATGACCACCCTGCGCGCCGCCCCGGAGAAGACGCGCGTGCCGATGCTGTTCCTCGCCGGCTTCTTCGAGCCGTTCTTCGCCACCCACCTCGACGCGTGGCAGCGCAGCGCGACGAAGGACCAGAGCGTCTTCGTGGTGGCGCCGCTCAACCACGTGGCGATGGTGAGCGGCGACAGCGACACCGCCGCGCCCGGCCGCCTCGACCACTGGCCCCTGATGCTGGAGTGGTTCGACCATCACCTCAAAGGCCGGCCGCTGCGCACGCTCACCCCCGGCACGGTGAAGCTGTGGGGCGTGGGCGACGACGCCTGGCGAACCCTGCCCGACTGGCCGCCGCCGGCGCCGACGGTGATGAGCTGGCCCCTCGGGCGCCCCAGGGACTCGAACACCTGTGAGGGCGGCTCGCTGGGCTTCATCGACCGCGCGGAGTCCGTCGACTTCACCTTCGACCCGGCCAACCCGGTGCCCACGCGCGGCGGCGCCTCGCTGCTGTCCTTCGTTTTCTTCCGCTACCTGGGGCTGACGCCGGGGCCGCTGGCGCAGCGCCCCGAAGACTCGTGTCTGCGCGACGACGTGCTGACCTTCCGCAGCGAGCCGGTGGCCACCGCCCAGCGCCTCTCCGGCGCCGCGAAGCTGAAGCTGGAGGTCAGCTCCAGCGCGCCGGACACCGCCTTCGTGGCGCGCCTCATCGCCGAAGCCGACGGCAAGGCGCTGCTGGTGCGCGAGGCCGCCGCCACCCTCGCCTGGCCCGACGCGCAGGCGACGGAGCCCAGAGAGACCCCGCCGGGCACGAAGGTGCTGCTGGAGCTCGACTTCTGGCCCATCGACTGGGAGCTGCCGGCGGGCGGGCGCTGGCGCCTCGACGTCACCTCCTCCAGCTTCCCCGCGCTGCACGTCCACTCCAACCGCGCCACGCCCTGGGAGACCGAGCCCGGCTTCGACGTGGCGAAGCAGACCGTGTACTTCGGGCCCTCGCAGCTCGAGCTGCCGCTGGGCGCCCCCTGACGCGTCAGCGCCGCGGCACCACCCACTCCGCGAGGTGCTCGAACTGCGCGTCGTCAGCGAGGCTCTGCGGCGTCAGCAACGTCTGCGTCACCGAGAGCCCGAGGGCCGGCGCCTGCTTCAGCTCCTCCGCCGACAGTGCCAGCTCGCCCAGCACCTCCTGACGGCCCACCGCCTTGCCGGCGCCGCGCGCGAAGGCCTTGGCCACCAGCTCGCTGCAGTAGAGCCGCGCGTCGTCCCAGCGGTAGCGCGCGTCGTAGGGCCGCCCGAGCGCGCGCTTCGCCTCGCGCACCACGCGCGTCCCCTCCTCCTCCG
Source organism: uncultured Archangium sp. (assembly GCA_937875615.1). Taxonomy (GTDB): domain Bacteria; phylum Myxococcota; class Myxococcia; order Myxococcales; family Myxococcaceae; genus Archangium_A. Next base: position 462 of record CALNBU010000379.1, on the reverse strand, counting down.
TCAGCCCCTTGAAGCGCAGCACCGTCAGCCGGCCGTCGATACCGCGCGCCACCCACTTCGCCAGCGGCGTGCGCGACACCGGCTGCACCGCCTCGATGACGTACACCCCGTCGCTCGCCACCTCGATGAGGCCCACGTGCGAGTAGGCGGAGCGGCTCGCCTTTCGAATCAGGGCCGCGCGCTCCGACCGCGACGCCTGCAACACCACGTCGCCGTCGTGGAATTTCACCGGCTGTGGCTCCGTGGACACGGCTACGATGCCGGCCAGACACACCATGCGGAACAAGAGGCCCATGTCAGCCGTCAGAAGCAACGTGCGTGCCGCGCTGCTGCTCTCGACGCTCCTGTTCTCTCCGGCGGCCCTGGCCGACGAATGTGGCGACGACTACGCGGAGTGCAAAGACAGCTGCGTCATCGAGTTCGGCGGCTCCATCCGCGCCTCGTCGAAGAAGCAGTACGAGA
>CALNBU010000378.1 GCA_937875615.1 uncultured Archangium sp. | reverse complement strand
TGCCGAAGGACGTCACCGTGGCGGCCATCGAGAAGCGCTACGACGCCGACGTGGGCGAGCTGAACCTCGCCTGGGCGAAGCTGCACGGGGAGTCCTGCGCGCCGGCCACCGCCGAGAGGCCGGGCATCGTGGGCACGCAGACCTGCGTGGCGTGTCACGTCGCCGCGGGCGAGGTGTGGAAGCAGACCCGGCACCCGCAGGCGTTCTCCACCCTGGCGCACGAGGGCAAGCAGTACCACCTCGACTGCGTCGGCTGTCACGTCACCGGTTGGAAGCAGCCGCAGGGCGTGTGCCGCATCGATGAGACCGCCGGCCGTCGCGAGGTGGGCTGCGAGTCGTGTCACGGCGCCGGCAGCGCGCACGTCGCCGCACCGGCGAAGGCCAACATCGCGCGCCAGGTGGGCGCCTCTACCTGCGTCGGCTGTCACGACCGGGAGAACTCCCCGCACTTCGACTACGACGCCTACGTCGAGAAGGTGCTGGGGCCCGGCCACGGCCGTTGAGCTCGCGCTACGGCGCGGACAGGCGCGCGAGGGCGGCCTCGATGGCCTCGACGACCTTCGACCACGAGCGGAAGTCGCGGGTGTAGGTGAGCCCCGCATCGCTCGCGCCGGGCGGCGCCACCACCGGGAGCGGCCGCAGCTCGTGGCCACCGACGCGGTGCCGCTCGAGGTTGAGCGCGTTGACGTAGGCCTGCGGCTCGGCGGCCACGAAGCCCATCAGCGAGAACAGCACCATGTTGAGGCGATCCGGCGTCTCCACCAACTCCGGACCATCGAGCAGCGCCTCCAGCCACGGGCCGACGACGGCCTCGCGCTCCGGGTGCCGTGCCAGCGAGGCCCACACCACCACGAAGCCCTGCACCACCTGCACCCGCGCCTGCGCCTCGTTCGCGCCGTACATCTTCTCGCGCATCGCCCGGTGCTCGTCGACGTCGTCCGCGAAGGGGCCGCCCCAGGCCTCGCGCGTCTGCGCCCAGGTCCAGTCGGGGGCGCGCGCGAGGTGCAGCGCGTGGGTGAAGTGCAGCGCCGCGGCCTCCAGCTCCTGAGGGCTGCCCCACATCCGCGCGGTCCTGGTCATGCCCCGCAGCCGCGCGGTGAGCGCCTCGGCGACGCTCACAGCCGGGCCACCCGCGGATCTTCGCCGTCCTGCAGGCAGGCGCGCACCAGCGGCCCCAGCGCGCCCTGGCCCAGCACCAGCTCCGTCACCGCGTCGACGATCAACACCGCCCGCCCGCCGTCCTCCGAGACGATGGCCGGGTTCACGCCGCCGTCGTCGCTCACGCTCATCCACCGCCAGCCCCCCAGCTGCACCAGCTGCTCGCCCACCACGAAGGCCAGCGACGACACCTGCCGCGCCTGCACCGCGGCGCCGCCGTTCTGCCGCAGGAAGAGCAGCACCCGCTCCATCGCCGCCAGGATTTCGCGCGGCGCGAAGACGTCCTTCGCCCACTGCTGCAGCGCGCGCTCACAGGCGAGCTGCAGCTGGGCCAGATGTTGAGGTGAGAGCGGCTCGACGTGCACGGTGCGCGCACTCTATGCCTTCTCGCCCCCGCTCCGTCGCCAGACTGGCGGCGCTGACTACTGCGCCTGACCGGCGATGAGCTTCTCGATGATGCCGTTGTAGGCGGAGGGCAGCTGCGCCATCACCGCCTCGGCCTTGTTCGCGTAGCTGTCCTTGCTCTCGATGTAGGCGAGGATCTGCTTCGTCTCCGCGTCGTAGATGCCGCCCCAGCTGGTGACCTCGAGCATGGTGCCGCCCATGGTGCTGCGGCCGTGGGAGTGCAGCGCGATGATGTACTTGAAGTCGATGGGCTTCTCGACGAGGCCCTTGCTCACCAGCTCCCCGGTGATCTTCGTCATCGTCGCCGAGAGCTCGGTGGCCGTCTTCTCGGCCGACCCCGACATCTCCCACGTGCCGGAGTTGGCCTGCGACTGCACCGCCTCGGCCAGCTCGTACGAGAGGTTGCCCACCAGGTCGAAGAGCTGCTGGCCCGAGACCACCGTCTTTCCGAACTTGTTGATGCCCCCGCCGGTGACGGTGGCGCC
>CALNBU010000377.1 GCA_937875615.1 uncultured Archangium sp. | reverse complement strand
GGTGCTGGCCTACGCGGAGCTCCCGGCGTCGCTGGAGCAGGCCTTCGCGCTGGCGAGCGCGGAGCCGGTCTCTCAGGTCATCGCCTGGGTCAACGCCCGGGTGCTGTCGGCGGCGCCGGCGGAGCGGGCCTCGCTGCGGGACTACCTCGCGGCGTCGGCCCGGGAGCTCGCGGCGCTGGGCTGTGTGCCCGACGTGGCCGCGGTCAACGCGCGCCTGGCCGAGCTGGCCGCGCGCGAGCACCAGCGGCCCGTGGCGTTGACGTTGAGCCACGACGGCGCCCGGGCTTGAGCTCGACGCCGACGCGCTGCTCGATGCGGGCTGGCCGGGGGAGCAGCCGCTGCGCGAGGCAGGGCTCAACCGCGTCTACGTGGCGCTGTCGGCGCTGCGGAAGCTGGGCCTGCGCGACGTGCTGGAGCGCGACGAGTCGGGCTACCGCATCGCCCCCTCGGTGGAGGTGCGCTTCTCCGCGCCGGAGCCGTAGTCGCTACCAGTCCCACTGGGCGGCATCGGGGTACGTCTCGACGCAGCGCTCCTTCACCGAACGCACCTCGGCGCGGGTGGCCACCGCCCGCAGGCGCTTCACCATCGGCTGGGTGTGCACGTTCTCGCCGCGGATGCAGCCGGTGATGATGAGCTGGGTGAGGCCCGCGGCCCGCGCGCGCGGCGTCTTGAGACGGCTGTCGAGCACCGCGCGCTTGTCCCACAGCTCGCTCCAGCGCCTGGTCTGGGCCAGCTCCTGCAGCTCGTTCAGGGTCTGTTGTTCCGCTTCGGTGGGGGGCTCGTCGGCGCGCGGTCGGGGCGTCCCGGTGGCGGGCGCCGCGCCGACGTCCACGCCCGCATCCTCGGCGTCGGGCTCGTCGCCGGCGTCGGGAATCGCCTCCTCGCCGGCGTCGGCGTCGGCCTCCCCCGCGTCGATGGTCGACCCGGCGTCGGGGAAGACGAAGGTGCCGTCGGTCAGCATGAGGTAGCCCGCGTCGCGCATGCCGGAGCGGTACTGCTCCCGCTCCTTCCAGTTGTTCATCCGCACGCTGGTGATGGCCCCCGCCAGCAGCACCGTCACCGCCACCAGCGCGATGACCACGGCCTTCCCCGACACCAGCTTCGCGGGCGGCGGTGCGTGGCCGGAGGGCGCGACGGGCTCCGGGGTGGCGCGGCCGACCGACGGCGCGTGCGTCTTTCCGGACATCATGGAGGGCGTCATGGCGGAGCCCGGCTGCAGCACGCCGGAGCGCTCGCGCACCTGCACCAGCGGCTGGCCGGTGAGCTCGGAGACGAAGCCCTCGATGTCGGCGGTGCGCCCCGCGCGGTCCTTGGTCAGCGCGTGGCTGATGGCCGTCACCACCGCTTCGGGCAGGTCGGGGCGGAGCGCGCGCAGGTCCGGCGGCGCCTCGTAGGCGATGCGGAACACCACCGTGGCCACGTTCTCGGCGGCGAAGGGGGCGACGCCGGAGAGCAGCTCGAAGCAGATGCTCCCCAGCGAGAAGACGTCGCTCTGCTTCGTCACCTCGCTGTTGTTGCCCATGGCCTGCTCGGGCGACATGTAGAGCGGCGTGCCGATGAGCGTCGACTCGGTGGTCTGCACGGTGTTCGAGTCGGTCAGCTTGGAGATGCCGAAGTCGAGCACCTTCACCTGGTCGCCCAGCGCGGTGGGCACGAGGAAGATGTTGTCGGGCTTGAGGTCTCGGTGCACCACGCCGGCGGCGTGGGCGGCCTGGAGCGCGGCGCCCACCTGCCGGATGACCGCGGTCACCTCCTCGAGGGGCATGGGCTGGCCGGCGGCGCGGGCGCCGAGGCTCTCGCCCTTGAGGAACTCCATCACCAGGTAGGGTTCGCCGGTGGGGAGCGCGTTGAAGTCCAGCACCTGCACGATGTTGGGGTGCTCCAGGCGCGCGGCGATTTCAGCCTCGCGGCGGAAGCGCGCCAGCGCCTCGGCCGAGGGGTCTGGCCCGAGGCGCAACACCTTGATGGCCACCTGCTTGCCCGCCAGCCGCCGGTGCCGCGCCAACCACACCTCGCCCATGCCGCCGCGACCCAGCGGCCGTTCGATTTCGTACGTCTCGGCCACCACCAGGCCGGGGCTCAGCTGCGCGCCTTCAGTCATCAGGCGCACGGTCTACTGGAAACCGGGCGCGGTTTTGCACAGACTTGGTTCACCATGATGACTTTGCTCCTCACCGCAGCGCTGGCGCAGGTCCAGCCCATCGACGTCTCGGAGTTTCGCGGCAAGCTCCAGTTGTTGACCGACGGCAAGGGGCACTACGTCGCGCTCGACCCGGCGCAGCCCTACGACGGCAAGACCACGTTCTACAGCCCCGACGGCAAGAGCTTCTCGCAGCTGCGCATCGTGTCTGGCGGCAAGAGCGGCGACGAGTCGTGGAGCTTCGCGCTGTGGGACCCGCGCGCGCGCACCCCGACCTCGGGCTACGGCATGGTCCAGATGAAGGACAGCGGCGCGGAGTACCTCGTGTCGTGCCGCAACAAGGAGTCGTCGCTGACGGTGGTGAAGAAGGACGTCGCCGCGCCGCTGCTGGCCGCCGCCACCTTCACCACGCCGCTGTGGTGGCGCCTCCCGGAGAAGCTGCTGCGCGACGAGTCCGGCACCTACTACCTCATCGACCGGTTCCGCTCCGATGACGCCGACGACCGCCGCGACTTCCGCATCTTCGCTGGCAAGAAGGGCGCGATGAAGCAGCTGCCCCTCAAGGACATCGTCGACGACTCCAAGGGCATGGTGTTCGCCACCCGCGGCGGTGATCTGCGCCTGGTGGCCGACAGCCGCGACGGCAAGTGGGTGAAGGGGAAGGCCACCACCGCCCTCATCGACGTGCCGCTGGACAGCCCGGACTCCGCGCGGCTCATCTACGTCGAGCTCGGCCCCTACCTCGGTCAGCGCCTGGGTACGCCCTGCGACGACATGATGTAAGTGAATTGGGGGGCACTTCCCGAAGGGTTCGACACGACAATGCAGGAGGCCCTCTTGTCTGTCGTGACGTATTGAATCTGACTACCTTTCCTCCATGAGCACGGTGCCTGCCAGCCAGCGCCTTCGGCCCTTCCGGCCGCAGCGGTTCGGGCGCTACACACTGTTGATGCCGCTTTCGACCGGCGGCATGGGCGAGGTGTTTCTCGCGCGGCTGGAAGGGAGCCACGGCTTCGACAAGCTGTGCGTCATCAAGAAGATTCTGCCGCACCTGGCCAGCGAGCCCGGCTTCGTCGCCCGCTTCGTCGACGAGGGGCGGATTCTGGTCAAGCTGTCGCACGGCAACATCGCCCAGGTGCTGGACATGGGCGTCCACGAAGACGCGGCGCCGTACATGGCGCTCGAGTTCATCGACGGCAAGGACCTGCGCCGGGTGCTGGCGCGCACGCGCGAGCGACAGCTCCCGCTGCCGTTGTCCTTCGTGCTCTCGGTGATGACGCGGGTGCTCGACGCGCTGGCCTACGCCCACCGCAAGCGCGGCGACGACGACCGGGAAATCAACCTCGTCCACCGCGACATGAGCCCGCAGAACATCCTCATCTCCTACGAGGGCGAGGTGAAGGTCATCGACTTCGGGCTGGCCAAGTCGGCGCTCTCGGAGTCGAGCACGCACCCCAGCATCCTGCTGGGCAAGTTCATGTACATGTCGCCGGAGCAGGCCCGGCACCGCCCGGTGGACCGGCGCAGCGACCTCTACGCGGTGGGCCTGTGCCTGTGGGAGCTGGTGACGGGCAAGAGCCCCTTCGAGGACGTGCCTCCGGGCGAGCTGATGGGCCGGGTGGGCAACCCTGAAATCCCGCCGCTCAACACCGTCGACCCGCTCTGTCCCCGGGCGCTGTCCGAAGCGGTGGCGCGCGCGCTCCAGGTGGAGCCGGACCAGCGCTTCGGCTCGGCCGAGGAGTTCCGCGCGGCGCTGCAGTCGGTGCTCCAGGCCATCGACCCCAACGCGGGCGCGGAGAGCACCAGCCGCTTCATGCGCGACGCCTTCGCCTCGGAGTACCAGCAGGAGCGCCGCATGCTCCTGCAGGTCAAGGAGCAGGCGCGGACGCTCCCCGACGAGGAGGAGGTCCCCACGCAGCTCAAGTCGCCCGCCGGCGGCAGGCCCGCCTTCCTCTCGGGCAACGAGCCCACGCCCATGGCGGCGCCGGCGCTGGGCTTCCAACCCACGGCGCTCTCTTTCTCTCCTACGCGCAAGTCCGGCGCCGCGGCGCCCTCGAAGAAGGACGACGTACACGAGAAGGAGACGCTCCCGGCGATTCAGCTGCGCGTCGACAACACCGGCACCCCGACGCCCGCGGTGGCGCTGCCCACGCCGATGGACGAAGGCGTCTCGAAGGCCCGCACGCTGGCGCGCTCCTTCGAGAGCGAGGCCACCACGCCCTCCTCGCCGGCCATCCCCGAGACGCCGCTGCCGTCGGTGGTGGTGGAGGACCTGGCGCCGGAGGTGTCCGCGCCGGTGCCGGTGCCGCAGGCCCCGCCACCGCAGGCGAAGAAGCGTCCGGCGGCGAAGCTGCGGAAGTCGAACGCCCGTCACCCGAAGCCCACGCCGCCGCCGGCCGTCGAGGCGCTGCCACCTCCGCAGCGCACCGACACCATGATTATCCGCAACCCGCTGTTGTTGGCGCCGGCCCTGGCGCCGCCACCCGCGAAGAAGGGCGGCGGTTGGGTCTGGTTCCTGGTGCCGCTGCTGGCGTTGGGCGCGGTGGTGGGCTTCATCGTCTGGGACCGACAGCTGGAGCAGGCGCGCCAGGTGCCGTCGGCGCCCCCCGAGGTGTCCGAGGTGGTGCCGCCGGTGTCTCCGGAGGTGTCGGCAGAGGCGGAGCAGACCTCCGAGCCCGTCGCCGATGCCCCT
>CALNBU010000376.1 GCA_937875615.1 uncultured Archangium sp. | reverse complement strand
ATCAACCCGTGATGGATCTGCTGCCAGACCTGCGCGCGGGAAATCTCCGCCGTCGCCGCGTCTTCCATCAGGTTGTAGAGCGGCACGCAGCCCTGTCCGCGCAGCCACGCCTCGAGGTAGCGCACGCCCACGCGCACGTTGTGCCGCAGGCCCTCTTCGGTGCGGGTGCCTTCGGGGACGCGCAGGAGCTCCTCGCGGCCCACGGTGACGTCGTCCCGCAGCACGTCGAGCTGGTTGGCCGTCTTCAGGTGGGCGTCGAACACTCCGCGGGCCACCGGCACCAGCGCCGGGTGCGCCACCCAGGTCCCGTCGTGGCCGTCCTTCGCCTCGCGCTCCTTGTCGGCGCGCACGCGGGCCAGCGCCGCCTCGTTGGCGGCCGGGTCGTCCTTGATGGGAATCTGCGCCGCCATGCCGCCCATGGCGAAGGCGCCGCGGCGGTGGCAGGTCTGGATCAACTTCTGGGCGTAGGCGCGCAGGAAGCCCTTGTCCATGGTGAGCTGCCCGCGGTCGGGCAACAGCACGTCGGGCTGAGACTTGATGAAGCTGAAGATGTAGTCCCAGCGCCCGCAGTTGAGGCCCGCCGAGTGCGCCTTCAGCTCGAAGAGGATCTCCTCCATCTCGAAGGCGGCGGGCAGCGTCTCGATGAGCACCGTGGCCTTGATGTTGCCGCGTTGAATGCCCAGCTGGTCCTGCGCCCAGCAGAACACGTCGTTCCACAGCCGCGCCTCCAGGTGGCTCTCCAGCTTGGGCAGGTAGAAGAAGGGGCCCACGCCCCGGGCGAGCTGCTCCTTCGCGTTGTGGAAGAAGAACAGCCCGAAGTCGAACAGCCCGCCGCTCATGGCCAGGCCGTCGACGACGACGTGCGCTTCCTCGAGGTGCCAGCCGCGGGGCCGCACGAAGAGCACCGCCGTCTTCTCGTTGAGCTGGTACCGCTTCCCCTCGGGGCTCTCGAAGCGCAGCGTGTGGCGCACCGCCTGAAACAGCGCCTCCTGTCCGCCGAGGAGGTTGTCCCAGGACGGTGACAGCGAGTCTTCACAGTCGGCCATGAACACGTTGGCGCCGGAGTTGAGCGCGTTGATGATCATCTTGGCCTCGGTGGGGCCGGTGATCTCGACGCGGCGGTCCGCCAACACCGCCGGCACCGGCGCCACCCGCCAGTCCCCGGCGCGCACCGCCGCCGTGGCCTCCAGAAAATCGAACCCGGCGCGCGCCGCACGGCGCGTCAACAACTCCCGTCGCCGAGCGCCGAACTGCCGCTCCAGGTCGCGCAGAAAGGTGATCGCCTCAGGGCTCAGCAGCTCGGAAGAGCGACCGCTGATTTCAACGCCGGGAACGGGTGCCATACGTTTCTCCGAGTAAATTCGTGAAGTGGCTAACTGACGAAAACGATAAAAGAATGCGCGCCGAGTTCTGGCCTGACAAGCCGCGTCATGCTGAAAATTGGAGGCGTAATTGTAAATTCTGTCAATGGGCGTTGGAGGCGAGCCATTTCAGTGGCTTGACAGATTTACGCGCCATCGCGTTTACAGAAGAAATTCCAGAAAACCTGCGGCCCCGGCGCCGTCACGGCTCCTGGTAGGTCGGGTGCATGTACTTTTTGAGCTTCTTCGCGACGTAGCCCTCGGCGCGGCTGCGCCAGAGCCAACCCGGGTCGGCGGCGATGGCGACGACCTCTGCGTCGAGCACCGAGAGCCTCGCCTGCACCGTCAGCCCGAAGATGCGGCCCGACACGAAGACGTCGTCGCCGCGCCACTCGGCCCGCACGTCGAAGGCCTTGTGCCAGTAGTCGACCAGGTAGCCCAGCCGCGCGAGCGCTTCTTCGCGCGCGTACTGATGCGGCACGGTCACGCTGATGCGGCGCGCGCCGGCCACCTCGGGGGCGGGCTCGTCGTCGGCGCGCGCGCCGGTCCCTGCCAGGAATGAAATGAGGACCAGCCAGCGCATCGCCATCAAAAATACCTCGCGTTGGAGCACCTTCAAAGCTCTTCCGGGCCACGTCTTCGCAACGCCCGGCGTTTCCGGCTAGACAGTGCGCCCTATGAGAAAAATTCTTCTGTCGATGGCGCTGCTGGCCTGTGCGTCGCTGGGCTTCATGCAGTGTGGCGAGTCTCCGGGGGTGGACGGCGGGACCGGCGGCGGCACCGCCTCTGATGGCGGGACCGGCGGCGGCAGCGGAGGCAGCGGCGGCGGACAGGCCGCGTGCACCACCGCCGACTGGTCGGACCTGAGCCAGCTCCAGCTGGTCTCCTCCGGGTTCTCCGTCGCGGAGATGGGCGGCCCCTACCACTCCGCGATGGTGGCGAAGCCGCTGAGCGGCAGCCGCTTCGACGTGTTGAGCTACCAGTTCTGGTGGAACTTCACGACGCCGGCGAACCCGGCGCTCCCCTACAACGAGACGCTCGTCCCCAGGACCTTCAACGGCGCCAGCGGTTGCGCGCTGTGCATCTTCCTGTCCACGTCGTGCGACAGCAGCGGCTCGAACTGCGACGCCGACTACATGGCGCACGGCGGGAGCGTGACCGTGCTCCAGGGCGACCAGAACGTGGAGCAGGGCGTGTTCCGGACGACGAACACCAACCTCCGCTTCGTGGAGTTCGACCGGGACCACGACACGGCGGTGGCCAACGGGCGCTGCGTCGAGGTCTCCTCGTTCCCGCTCGCCTTCCAGTGGAACAACCCGGCTGACGGTGGCGTCGACGGCGGCCTCGACGATGCGGGGACTGACGATGCGGGCACGGAGGACGCCGGCACTGAGGATGCGGGCACGGAGGACGCCGGCACTGACGATGCGGGCACCGAGGACGCCGGCACCGACGATGCGGGCACCGAGGACGCCGGCGCTGAGGACGCGGGCGCCGACGCCGGCGAGGAGTAGGTCTCAGAGCGCCGTGGCGAGCCGCTGGGCGACGCGCTCAGCGGCTCCGGCCTCGCCGAGGGAGGTCCGCACCGCCTCGAGCCCGAGCAACATCGACGCGCGGGCCTCGCCGGCCCACAGCGGCTCCAGCTCGGCGCAGATTCTGGTCGCCGTCGCGTCGCCCTGGAGGAGCTCCGGCACCACCCGCCGTCCCGCCAGGAGGTTGACGAGGCAGAAGAAGGGCAGCCGCACCAGCGCGCGGCCCAGCAGGTAGTTGAGCGCGCTCGCGCGGTACACGCACACCAGCGGGCGGCGCATCAGCCCGGCCTCCAGGGTCGCGGTGCCGGAGGTCACCAGCGCCACGTCCGCGGCGCCCACCACCTCCGGGGCCCGGCCTGCGATGAGCCGGGGCTGCAGGCCCGCGGCCAGGAACGGCGCCGCCACGAAGGCCTCGTCGAGGCCCGGCGCGACGGGGATCAGCACCTGCGTGCCGGTTCTGGAGGCCACCACCTGCGCGGCGGCGGCGGCGAGTGTGGGCGCGATGCGGTTGATTTCTCCCCGGCGGCTGCCCGGAAGCACCGCCAGCACCGGCCCCTCCGATGGCGGCAGCCCGAGCGCCGCGCGGAAGTGGGCGGGCGCGGCCGGCGGAGGGAGCTGCTCCACGGTGGGGTTGCCCACGTACACCGCGTTGACGCCGCGCTCGCGGAAGAAGGCCTCCTCGAAGGGGAGGATGCAGCACAGCGTGTCGACCAGGCGGGCCAGCGTCCTGGTGCGCCCCTCGCGCCAGGCCCAGGCCATGGGCGCCACGTAGTAGACCACGGAGATGCCCAGGGCCTTGAGCCGGGCGGCGAGCCGCAGGTTGAAGTCCGGCACGTCGACCAGCAGCGCCACCTTCGGCCTCCGGGCGCGCGCGGCGTCGGTCAGGCCCTGGAGCACCCGGAGGATGCGCGGCACCCGGGGCAGCACCTCGGTGAAGCCCATCACCGACAGCTCGTGGGCCCCGTAGAGCAGCTCCACGCCGCGCGCTTCGAGCTTCGGGCCGCCCATGCCGAAGAAGCGCACCCCGGGCGCGCGTCGCTGCAGCGCCGTCACCACCTCCGCGGCGTGGGCGTCTCCCGATGCTTCTCCCGCGACCACGAGCACGTCCATCGGCGCCGGGTGTTACCGCAGAATCCTGGCCGCGGGGGCCGCCCGACGCGCCGGGCGGCCTGTTATGAGGCGCGCTGCATGAGCCCGCTCTTCACCGCCATCTCGCGCCTGCTCCAGCTGGGCCGCCCGCACTGGAGGCTGCTGGGCGCCGCGGGCGCGTGCATGGTGGTGTTGGCGGCCACCACCGGTGCCTACGCCTTCCTGCTGGGCCCGGGGCTGCGGTTCCTGCTCACCGGCGGTGCGCGCGGGCTCGATCGACTCTTC
>CALNBU010000375.1 GCA_937875615.1 uncultured Archangium sp. | reverse complement strand
CGGCGCTGCGCTCCGGGGTGCCCGCCGAGGTGACGCGCGCCCAGCTCGAGCTGGGGGAGTTCGACGACGGCGGCGCGCCCGGGCACGCGCTGCAGGCGGTGCTGGGCGCGCTCTGTGACAGCGTGCACACCGCCATCGAGCCTCGCGCCTGGTCGTCCCTCCTCGACGCCGGCGTCGATCTCCACGACGCGGTGCCGGCGCTGGTGGGCGCCTGGGTCTCCCGCCCACACCACGCCGAGGCGCTCCAGGTGCTGACCTCGATGACCGCCACCATCGACACCTCCCTGGCCGACGCCTGGCTGCTGCTGGCGCTCGCGGACCCCGGTTGGCGAGCGCTCCATCAGGCGTTGCTGGACTACGTCGCGCGCTGCCCCCGCGCGCTCCCCATGCCCGCCTCGCTCCGCGCCGACGCCACCTTGCTGCCCCTGGCCCTCAACGCCTTCGGGCCCGCCGCGCTGGAGACGACATGAGCCTCGTCGACACCTGTGACGCGCTGTACGGAGGTGGCGCCGCCGAGGCCACCCGGGCGGCGGAGGCGCTGTCGACCCTGGCGCTGGACCTCCGCGACGTTCAACAGGCGATGCCCGCGCTCGCGGCGGCCCTCACCCGGGACGAGCCCGGCCTGCTGCTCGCGGCAGCGCAGGCGCTCCACGACGTCGCCGCGCAGGGAGGTCAGGCCGGCCTCGCCTTCCCCGCCCTCTTCGCGCTCCGACAACACCCGCACTCGGCGCTGCGGCGCGCGGTGTGGGACATCTGCGCGGAGCTGACGCACACCGAGAACCAACGGCTGCGCGCCTGCCTCTCGCTCGTGCGCGACGACGCGGCGCAGGCGCTGCAAGACGTCGACCCGGTGGTGCGCGCCGCCGCCCGACGCGCCAGCGACCGCCTGGCCACGCTCCCGCGCTGAGTTCATTGCGAGCGGTCGACGCGGCGCGTAAGACTCACCGGAGCGCCATGGCTGCGTACAAGAACCCCACCCCCACCGTTGACTGCATCGTCGAGCTGCCTGGCGATCGCATCGTGCTCATCAAACGCAAGGCCGAGCCGGTGGGCTGGGCGCTCCCCGGAGGCTTCGTCGACGAGGGCGAGGCGCTGCACGAGGCCTGCGTGCGCGAGGTCCGCGAAGAGACCGGGTTGGTGGTGGACCTGAGCGAGCAGTTCTTCACCTACTCGGACCCCGCCAGAGACCCGCGCAAACACACCATCTCCACGGTGTTCATCGGCTGGGCCGAGGGCACCCCGAAGGGGAGCGACGACGCGGCCGACGCGAAGGCCTTCACGCTCGACGCGCTGCCGCTGAGCGAGCTGGTGTTCGACCACGCCACCATCGTGAGCGACTACCTCGCCTGGAAGCGCACCGGGAAGCGACGGAAGATCTGACGTGAACGCCTCCACCCAGTCCCGGAACGCCGCGCTCCAGCGCCTCGGCAACGAGACCTTCGACCTGCTGGTGGTGGGCGGGGGCATCACCGGCACCGGCATCGCCCGCGACGCGGCGGCCCGAGGCCTCAAGGTGGCGCTGGTGGAGAAGCTCGACTTCGGCGCCGGCACCTCGTCGAAGAGCAGCAAGCTGGTGCACGGCGGCCTGCGCTACCTGGAGCACGCGGAGTTCGCGCTGGTCTTCGAGTCGGTCAACGAGCGCAAGCGGCTGATGAAGCTGGCGCGACACCTGGTGCGGCCGCTGCCCTTCCTGGTGACCAACTTCCGCGGAGACCGACGCTTCCTCGCCACCCTGGCGCTGGGCCTGTGGATCTACGACGCGCTCTGCTTCTTCGGGAACTACCGCAACCACGTCACCTACGGCCGCAAGAAGACGCTGGCGCTGGAGCCCACGCTGCGCGCCGAGGGCCTCAACGGCGGCATCCTCTATTACGACTGCGCCACCGACGACGCGCGGCTGACGCTGGAGTGCGCGCTCGACGCGGCGTCGCTGGGCGCGGTGGTGCTCAACCACGCGCGCGCCGGGGCGCTCACCCGGGACGCGAGCGGCCGCGTGGACGGCGTGGTGGTGTACGACGAGGAGACCGGCGCGCAGCGCACCGCGAAGGCGAAGGTGGTCATCAACGCCACCGGCCCCTGGAGCGACGAGGTGCGGGCGCTGGCCGGCGAGGCGCGCATCCTCAAGCCCACCAAGGGCGTGCACGTGGTGGTCGACGAGCAGCGGCTGCCGATTCGCCACGCGCTGATGATGAACAGCCCGCGCGACAAGCGCACCGTGTTCTGCATTCCCTTCGGGCTGGGGCGCACCGTCATCGGCACCACCGACACCTTCTTCGACGGCTCGCCCGACCAGCTCCAGCCCACGCGCGACGACGTCACCTACCTGCTGGAGACGGCCAACGCCTACTTCCCGCGCGCCGCGTTGACCCCCGACGACGTGCTGGCCACCTGGAGCGGCCTGCGCCCGCTGCTCAAGCCCGACGACGAGAACGCCGGCGCCTCGGCGGTCTCCCGTGAACATGAGATCTACGAGTCGCCCGGCTTCGTCACCATCGCCGGCGGCAAGCTGACCACCTTCCGCCTGATGGCCGCGCAGGTGGTGGACCGCGCGCTGAAGCAGCTGGGCCTCGACGTGAAGTCGCCCACCGCCACCCGGCCGCTGCCTGGCGCGGTGGGCCTCGACGGCTCCGATGAAGCGCTGCAGGCCCTGGCCCGGTCGCTCGAGGGGCAAGGGCTGCCCGACGGCGCGCCGGACTACCTCGCGCACGAGTACGGCACGCGGGCGCCCCGGCTGCTGGAGCGCATCGCCGCCGACGCCACCGCGGGGGCGCGCCTCGACGACGAGCTGCCCTCGCTGCTGGTGCAGGTCGACGTCGCCGTCGACGAGGAGTTCGCCCGCACGCTGGACGACGTGCTGGGCCGGCGGGTGCCGCTGATTCTCCGGGCCCGCGACCAGGGCCTGGGCGTAGCGCCGAAGGTGGCGCAGCGCATGGCCGCCAGGCTGGGCTGGTCGGCGGAGCGCACCGAGCAGGAGCTCGCGCGCTACCGCGCCACGGTGGAGGCCACCCGCGCCTTCCGCGCCTGAGTCGACGTCAGGCGACCTCGACCAGCCAGCCGAACCGGTCCGGCTTCAGACCGCGCTGCATCGCGCAGATGTCCTCGGAGAAGGCGCGCGCCAGCGGCCCCGGCGCACCATCGCCGATGACCAACCGCTCCTCCCCGAGCGCCAGCTCGCCCACCGGCGTGATGACCGCCGCCGTCCCGGTGCCGAACACCTCCGTCAGGTGCCCGCCCCGATGCGCCGACACCAGCTCGCTCAGCGACACCGGGCGCTCCTCCACCTTCAGCCCGCGCTCGCGCGCCAGCGTCAACACCGAGTCCCGCGTCACGCCGGCCAGTATCGAGTCGCTCAGCGACGGCGTCACCAGCGCCCCGCCGATGACGAAGCACACGTTCATGGTGCCCACCTCCTCGACGTACTCGTGGTGCTGCCCGTCGAGCCACAGCACCTGGTCATAGCCCTCGCGCTGGGCCTTCACCGACGACGCCAACGAGGCGACGTAGTTGGCCGCCGCCTTCGTCGCGCCCAGCCCGCCGCGCGGCGCCCGCACGTCGCGGCGCTCCACCCAGATGCGCACCGGCGTCAGCCCCGCGCCGCCGAAGTAGCTCCCCGCGGGCGAGGCGATGATGAAGTAGCGGTACTGCCGCGAGGGCCGCACGCCCAGAAACGGCTCGGTGGCGATGAGCGTCGGGCGCAGGTACAGCGAGGTGCCCTCCGCCCCCGGCACCCAGTCCACGTCGACCTGCACCAGCGCGCGCAGGGCGCTCAACATCTGCGCCTCGCTGGGCGCCTGCATGCACAGCCTCGGCGCGCCGGCCACCATGCGCCGCGCGTGCAGGTCAGGGCGAAACAGCCGCACCCGCCCGTCGACGCCGCGGAAGGCCTTGCACCCCTCGAACATCGCCTGCCCGTAGTGGAAGACGGCCGCCGCGGGGTCCAGCCGGAAGTCCCCGCGGGGCTCGACGCGCGCGTCGTGCCACCCCGCCTCCACCGAGTAGTCCATCGCGAAGAGGTGCTCCGAGAAGAGCGCCCCGAAGCCCAGCGCCTCGTCGGCGGGTCGCTCGCCGCGACGCGCGCCCGTGGTGATCCGGATGTCCATACCTTGCCTTTCGCGTGTGCTTCGAGAGAAGCCGTTAAGCGAATGCTTAACATGCGCGGAGGCGATGTCGAACGGCGAAGCGCTCAGCGCCCGGCCGCCGGGTCAGGTCACTCTGGAATCGGAACCTCGGGGGGCGCCTCGGCGCCCTCCTCTGCCTCATCCTTCGGGAGGTGCGAGATGCCCACCACCTTCTCCTTCTCGTCGTCGAGGGAGATGAGGCGCACGCCCTGCGTGTTGCGGCCGATGACCGAGATCTCCTTCACGCCCATGCGGATGAGCACGCCGCCCGAGGTCACCAACATCACCTCGTCGTCGTCCTTCACCTGCACCGCGCCCACCACGCGGCCGTTCCGCTCGGTGGTCTTGATGTCGATGATGCCCTTGCCGCCGCGGCCCTGCACCCGGTACTCGTCTTCGACGGTGCGCTTGCCGTAGCCGTTCTCGGTGACGGTGAGCAGCGTGGTGCCCTTGTCCACCACCTCCGCCGACACCACCTCGTCGCCGTCTTCGAGCGTGATGCCCTTCACGCCGAAGGCCGCGCGGCCCATGGAGCGCACCTCGGTCTCGCTGAAGCGGATGGACATGCCCTGCGCGGTGGAGATGAGGACGTCGCGGGTGCCGTCGGTGATCTTCACCGACACCAGCGCGTCGCCGTCGTCGATGCCCAGGGCGCGCAGGCCCGAGCTGCGCACGTTCTCGAAGGCCGTCAGGTCGGTGCGCTTCACCACGCCCTTGCGGGTGACGAAGAGCACGAACTTGTTCTCTTCGAACTCGCGGGTGACGAGCACCTGCGCCAGCTTCTCGCCGTCCTGGAACTGCACCAGGTTGACGATGGGCTTGCCCTTGCCGGTGCGCGCCCCCATGGGGATCTCATGCACCTTGAGCCAGTAGAGCTGGCCGCGGGTGGTGATGGGCATCAGGTACGCGTGGGTGCTGGCCACGAAGAGGTCCGAGACGAAGTCCTCTTCCCGCGTCGTCGCGCCGGTCTTGCCCCGGCCGCCGCGGCGCTGCGAACGGTACTCGGTG
>CALNBU010000374.1 GCA_937875615.1 uncultured Archangium sp. | reverse complement strand
CGCTGCCCGCCTCGCGCCGCTTCAGCAGGCTGCGGCGGGGCAGCACGGCGTGCACCAGGGCCTCGCCCGACTCCGGCACGCGCGCGGCCACCCAGTCGCCCACCGCGGGGAGGTCGGCGCCGCTCTCCATCACGTGCATCAGGCGCCCGCCGGTGCGCGCCCAGATCTCTCCGCGCTCCGACAGCACGCGCAGCTGCTTGCGGTAGACCAGCGTCACCCGCGCGGGCGAGAGCCCCTTCGCGGCGTGCGGGGCCATGGCCGTGGCGAAGTCAGCGCCCCAGCCCTGTGCGGCCTTCCAGTCGGTCATGGTGCCGGGGTGACGTCCACAGCGACCCCTCAGGCGGTCGGGAACGGCACCATCTTGTCGGCCTCGGCGTCCCAGATCTTCAGGCGCAGCGCGGCGGCGACGTCGCCCGGCTTGAGCGTGCTGGTGCCGGGGTGCTGCAGCTCGGGGATCTTCTCCATCGCCTCCGGCAGCCGGTAATAGGGGATGGCCGCGTTGAGGTGATGCACGTGGTGCAGGCCGATGTTGGCGGTGAAGAAGTTCATCACCGGGCCCATGACCAGGTAGCTCGACGACTCCAGCGCCGCCTTGGAGAAGGTCCAGTCTTCGCGGCTGGCGATGTGCGCCTCGGGGAAGTTGTGCTGCACGTAGAAGAGGTACGTGCCCATCATGTCGGCGAACCACATGGGGACCAGCCAACCGAAGAACCACAGGTCGAAGCGGCCATAGACGATGGACAGCGCCATCAGCCCGTAGACCCACACCAGGCCCACCAACCCGCCCCAGTGCTTCTTCGGCGCGCGGAGGAAGGGCTTGATGGCCATGCCGATGGTGAAGGCGGTGAACACCGCCAGCACGATGTTGATGGGGTGCCGCACCAGCTTGTAGCCGAAGCGCTGGTGCGGGCTCATGGCCTTCCACATGGCCGCGGTCACCACCGGGAAGCTGCCGATGTGCGAGCCGACGATCTTCGCGGTGTGCGCGTGGTGGTAGTTGTGGGTCTCCTTCCACACGCTGGGCGTGGTCAGCATGGAGGTGCCGAACACCCAGAACAGCGCCTCGGCCACCTTCGACTGCCGGAGCAGCGCGCCGTGCTGGAAGTCGTGGAAGAGGCAGAACACGCGCACGTAGGTCAGCCCGCACAACAGCGCCAACGCCAGCCGCAGCGGCCACCAGGGCACGAACATGGCGCCGGCCGTCGTCGCCGCGAGCAGCGCGAAGGAGGTGAGGGTGGCGAACCAGCTCTTCGCGCGGTTCTCTTCCGTGAAGGCGCGGGTGGCCAGCAACAGTTCCTTTTCCGAGCGGACCGCGGCAGTCGTCATGGCGGAGAGGGCCCTAGCAAAAGGCCTTTGGAAACACCAATCAGCTCAGGTGACGTTGTCCCATGAGTACGCCTCCACGTCGAAGGCGTGGTCGGCGAGCGACTTGATGAGCTCATCGTCGTTGTGCTCGAGCTTCGCAAAGTTTGCGCGCACCCGGCGCCCCACCTGTCCGGTGAGGACCTCGAGGATCTCCAGCTCCTTGGTGGCGCTGGCGGCGCCCTTCTCGCTGACCGAGGTGGACACCCGCGAGAGCGTGCAGGCCAGCACGAAGAGGTCGATCATCGCGTCGGCGATGCGCCGGCTGGCGAACTGCTTGCCGATGATGTTCTTGCCGTGCTTGCGCAGCAGCCGGTCGGCGGCGGTGGCCAGCTCGGCGGTGAGCGCCTCGAACACCGCCTGCTGCCTGGTCACCGCCGGGTGCAGCTTCGTGAAGTGCTGCTTGTCGCGCTTCACGTAGGAGGTCACCAGGGAGGCGCGCCGGCGCGCGTAGTCGGAGAGCACGCCGAAGCCCTTGATGGGGTTGTCGAAGATGCCCTTGAGGCTGGCGGCCAACTCCTTGAGCTCGCTGCCCACGTTGTTCATCGCGGTGAGCGCGATGAAGAGCCGGAGGATGTCGTTGGTGCCCTCGAAGATGCGGTTGATGCGCGCGTCGCGGAGCAGCCGCTCGTAGGGGAACTCGCGCATGAAGCCGTTGCCGCCGGCGATCTGCAGGCCCTCGTCGATGGTGCGCCACATGGCCTCGCTGCCGAAGACCTTGGTGATGGCGGCCTCGACGGCGTAGTCCTCGTGGCCGGAGTCGATGAAGTGGTTGACCATGTTCACCGCGCTCTCCGTCGCGTAGCAGTCGACCACCATGTGACCCAGCTTCTGCTTGACGAGGCCGAACTCGGCGATGGGCTTGCCGAACTGCGCGCGCTCCTTCGCCTGGCGGGTCGACAGCTCGATGATGCGCTTCATCACCCCCACCGAGCCGCCGCCGATGCCGGTGCGCCCGGAGTTGAGGATCTTCATCGCCACCTTGAAGCCGCGGCCCACCTCACCCAGCACGTTCTCCTTGGGCACCTTCACGTTCTCGAAGATGACGGTGGTGGTGTTCGACGCGCGCAGGCCCATCTTGTCTTCGTGCGGGCCGCTGGAGACGCCGCCCAGGTCGCGGGTGACGATGAAGGCCGTAATCTGGCTCTTCTCGTTGGGCGCCGAGGTGCGCGCGAACACCGTGTAGAAGTCGGCGATGCCGCCGTTGGTGATCCACAGCTTGTTGCCGTTGAGCAGCCAGTGGTCGCCCATGTCCTGGGCGTGGGTCTTGATGCTGGCGGCGTCGGAGCCGGCGCCCGGCTCGGTGAGACAGAACGCGGCCAGCATCTCGCCGCTGGCCAGGCGCGCCAGGTACTTTTCTTTCTGTGCGTCGGTGCCGAAGAGCAGCAGGCCGCGCATGCCGATGGACGAGTGCGCGCCCACCGTCACCGCCACCGAGCCGTCGTGGCGGGAGATCTCCTGCAGCGTGCGCGAGTAGGCGGTGGTCGACATGCCCATGCCGCCGTGCGCCTCGGGGATGATGAGCGAGAAGAGACCGAACTGCTTGAGCTCCTCGAGGAACGAGTCGGGCCACTCTCCCTCGGCGTCCCACTTCCGGAAGTCGTGCTCGTGCGGCTTGAAGAGCTGCTCCAGCGAGCCGCGCACGTTCTTGAACAGCTCCTGGTCGGCCGGCTTCATCTTCGGGTACGGCAGGAGCTGGTCTTCCTCGATGGAGCCAAAGGCCAGCTGCGACATGAAAGACGGGGTCTCGTTCGCCATGGTCGGGTTTATAAGCGCGCCGACGCTCCGCGTCACCGGAACCGCACCACGCGCATCGTCTTTCAGAACGCGCGCAGCACGTCGTCCGCCAGCCCGTCGCCGCGCACGAACGAGAGGCGCAGCTTCTCGAGCCCGCGGAAGTCGACGTCGCGCTTCGCGGCCTGCAGCGCCTCGCGCCACAGCGCGCGCTCCCGCGAGGTCAGCTTCCCGTCGACGATGCAGGCCACCGCCAGCACCTGCAGCGTCACCCGCAGCTCCCTGGGCTCCAGGGTCTTGAGCGCGGCGAGGAAGAGGCCCACGTCGTCGAGCTCCTCGACGCCCAGGCCGCCGGTGCGCTCGCCCACCGCGGAGAGCAGCCGCACCAGGTTGGGGTGGAGGTCCTGCGTGCGCACGATGGCGCTGGCCACCGCCCGCACCGCCGAGAGCCGCCCCGCCGCAGAGAGCTGCGGCGCGCCCTCGAACACCACGTTGACCAGCTCCAGAATCGCCGAGGGCCCCAGCGCGCGGATGCGCGCCTCGCGCAGCACGAGGTAGCTGATGACGCCGTTCCACAGCGCGGTCACCGGCACCGCCACCAGCGGCAGCCAGGCGCGGAGCGCGGCGCGGCTGAGCAGGCGGCGGATCACCAGCTTGAGCAGGAAGTTGGTGACGCCGATCTTCGCCTTGTACATGAGCGAGGCCAGCACCAGCCGCCACTTCTGCGCCTCGCGGTGCGGGTTGACGCGCACGTTGAGGTCGGCGGGGTTGGGCAGCTCCAGCGCGGCGCGGGCCAGGGCGTCGACCAGCGCCTCGTCGTTGGTCTTGCGGTCGGCGCCGAAGAGCTCGAGGCCGGCGACGCGCGCCAGCTCGTGCACCGAGCGCAGGGTGTCCCAGTAGATGAAGCCGATTTCGATGGCCGCCGCGACCACGGTGACTCCGCCCACCAGCGCCCAGTAGGCGACGAGCTGGCCGGGGAGGTGGCGGTCGGCCCACATCTCCGCCAGCGCGCAGGCGAGGCCCGACAGCGCGCCGGCCAGGGCGGAGCGCGCGATGGCGCCGCGCTGCACCGCCCGCAGC
>CALNBU010000373.1 GCA_937875615.1 uncultured Archangium sp. | reverse complement strand
CCCCTTCCTCACCGCCAGCGGCGCCCCCGCCGAGTCGCTCACGCTCCCCGACGGCCGCGAGGGCAGCCCCCGCCGAGGGCTGGCGCTCTTCGAGGGCAAGGCGGGCTGCGCCGGCTGCCACCCCGCGCCGCTCTACACCATGGACCAGAGCCCCGAGACCCGCGGCCGCTTCATCGACGTGGGCACGCCGCGCTTCATGCCGCTGCGCGAGGCGCAGCAGAACACCCGCTTCGAGGGCTTCGGCACGCCGTCCCTGGTGGGGAGCTGGGACGTGTTCCCCATGCTCACCACCGGCCTCGCCGGCCTCACCGTGCGGCCCGACGGGGCGGTGCGCGTCGACGAGCGCTTCGCGCTGCGGGTGGCGGTGGAGCGCTGGGCGCCCACCCATGGCCGGGCGGATCTCCTCAGTGAATCGGAGCGCGATGATCTCCTCGCCTTCGTGCTCTCGCTTTGATCCGGCACCGATGGGCTCGCTTCCGGCACGCGCCTGCCACTACACTCCGCCGCCCATGTGGCGGTTCTTCTGCCTGACCCTGTTCGTCAGTGTCTTCGGCTGCACCGATGCCGGCCTCTACGCCGCGGGCCCCGGAGGCCCCAGCGGCCCCGACCGGGCGGAGTTCCGCGGCGTGGTGTGCGCGCCGCTCCCCGCCGGGGAGTCCTTCCCGGTGAAGGTGCTCTTCGCGCTGGAGGGCGGCGCCGGCGTCGACCGCAGCATCGTGGGCTCCATCACCGAGGCGGTGAACGCGGTGACCGCGCAGTTCACCACGCCCTACATCTCGTTCTCGGTGGTGGGCTACCACTCCATCGCCACCGGCTTCCAGGGAAGCTTCGTGCGCGATCAACGGTTGGCACAGGCCATCACCCAGTACGCCTCCTACCAGGAGGCCGGCCCCGTCTCGCACCGCGCGCCGCTGAAGCTGGCGCAGAGCATCATCAGCGGCGACATGCAGAGCGGCTGCCGGGGGCTGGTGGCGCGCACCCGCTACTACGTGGTGCAGGTGATCACCTCCCGCGACCTGAGCTGCGCCAACCCCGCCTACAACGCCGACATCAGCCAGGCCTGCAACAGCTTCATGCCCAATGAATCGGAGTGCAGCGCCTGCGAGCTGACGCGCGTGACCGAGGAGCTCAAGGCGCTGGTGGCGCGCTACAACGCCGGCGAGGTGACGGTGCAGCCGGTGTACGTGCGCACCGGCGACGCCGACGTCATCACCCGCTACCAGGCCGCGGCCATCGCGCGCGCCGGCGGCACCGAGTTGGTGGAGACCCAGCCCGAGTCGCTGCCCACCGTGCTGCAGGCGCTCAACTACGGCTCGCTCCAGCGCGAGCTGGTGCTCAAGCGGCTGGTGGCGATGAACCGCAACGTCCTCTCGCGCAACGGCCAGGTGTTGGTCGACTCCGACGGAGATGGGCTGAGCGACGAAGAGGAGCGCGCCTTCGGCTTCGACCCCACCAACGTCGACTCCGACGGCGACCGCATCAGCGATGGCGTGGAGCTGCGCATGGGGCTGCCGGGCACGCCGGGCTCGCTGCCGCTCAACACGCCGCGCGGCTGCAACCCGGAGCTCGACTCCGACGGAGATCGCCTCAACGACTGCGAGGAGCGCGTGCTGGGCACCGACGCCTGCATCGTCGACACCGACGGCGACGGCCTGCCGGACCTGGTGGAGCACCTCGGCGGCAGCAACCCGCTCATCCCCGAAGATCTCCAGGACGACGACCGCGACGGGCTCACCAACGTGGCGGAGATGGAAGCGCACACCGACCTGCTCTCCGCCGACATCGCCTTCCAGAAGGAGCGCGGCTACGGCTACTCGGTCAAGCCCGCGCCCCCCACCGTCGACGGGCGCGCCTGCTACGAGCTCAACATCTACAACGTCACCGTCGCCGAGACCCTCGCCCGGCCCTCGCCCGACGGCTCCGGCCTCACCATCCCCGCGGGCACCAACGACATCTTCATCTACTTCCAGGTGGGCCGGGAGAACGACCCCCGCGGCAACGGCATCGGCTCGGTGTTCGTGCCCCAGGTGCGCTTCACCGCCCCCGCCACCCGCGAGCCGCGCGGCGTCATCACCTTCACCGACGACGACTTCCAGCTGG
Source organism: uncultured Archangium sp. (assembly GCA_937875615.1). Classification (GTDB taxonomy): domain Bacteria; phylum Myxococcota; class Myxococcia; order Myxococcales; family Myxococcaceae; genus Archangium_A. The sequence goes on along the minus strand of CALNBU010000373.1, from coordinate 6,861 downwards.
GGTACTGACCGCCCGAGTGGGGAGTCAGCTCCACATGGGATCTGGGGTGCCAACCCCACAAACCTTTCAAAAAAGCTCTTCAACCTACTGAAATCAGGCTCACCTTCAGTTGGATCAGCGATTGCTTAGGAAGCAGGCAGACCCCAAGGAGCCACGCCCGCCATGAAAATCACCAACCTCTGTCTCATCGCCGCCCTGTCGCTGCCTGCGCTCCCCGCGCTGGCGCAGAACATTGACAACCCCGAGTGTCTGGGAACGGCCTGTGGACGCCCTGAAGAAGAAGGAGGCGGCTGCGGCTGCGGCTGTGGCTGCTCCGTGTGGGTCGCCTACACCGACGACGGCGTGACGCTGTCCTACACCGACGACGCCGACGGCGATGGCCGCTCGGACGTGCGCGACAACTGCCCCTTCATCGCCAACCGTGACCAGGCCGACGGCGACGGCGACGGCGTGGGCGACGTCTGCGACAACTGCTCGGGCCTCTCGAACTTCGGCCAGCTCGCCGTGGACGGCGACGGCCAGGGCGACGCCTGCGACGCCGACCTCGACGGCGACACCATCGCCAACGAGGCCGACAACTGCCCGTCGATCCCCAACCAGAACCAGAGCGACATCGACGGCGACGGCCAGGGCGACGCCTGCGACGACGACGACGACGGCGACGGCGTGCTCGACGTGAATGACAACTGCCCGTCGGTGGCCAACCCGGCCCAGGAGACGCTCGACGATCCGCGCTGCAACGCCGACGCGGACGGCGACAACGTGAAGGACTCGCTCGACAACTGCCCGTTCGTGGCCGGCCCGCAGACCGACACCGACAACGACGGCATCGGCGACATCTGCGACAACGACAAGGACAACGACGGCGTGCTCGACGTGGTCGCCATCTCCAGCAACGCGAACCTCGACAACTGCCCGGTGCACTTCAACCGCGACCAGCGCGACGATGACTTCGACGGCCTCGGCGACGCCTGCGACGCCACCTACTGCGTGGTGGTCGACCCGGCGAACCCGGAGAACTGCCTCAACCCGAACAGCCCCTTCACGGTGCACGCCGGTGGCGCCATCAGCCTGAACGCGGGCCAGAAGTTCGAGCTGCCCATCTTTGCCAACCGCAACGGCGCGGCCATCCAGTACACGTGGACGGTGAAGAACCGCCCGGCCGGCAGCAGCGCCGCCATCGTGAACCCCGAGGGCATCGTCTCGCAGAGCTACCACTGGAAGTACGCGTACGCCGACGGCACCGTGCCCAGCTTCACCGCGGACGTCGACGGCAAGTACGACCTCCAGCTCCAGGCGAGGCTGTCCTTCCGCAACCGCGCGTACCCGGCCAACCGTGACTCGACCTCGGCCATCACCGTGAACGCCAGCAACGGCAACGCCGCCACCTGCAGCGCGGTGCCGGTCGACGGTTCGCTGGCCCTGCTCGGCCTCGGGTTGCTCGGCCTGGTCCGCCGCCGCCGCTCGTAAGCGGTCCCCAGAGAGGCACGCTCCTTCAGGGCCCCTCGTCAGCCACGCTGTCGAGGGGCCCTGCTTCTTCGTTTCAAAACCCTCCCCCGGCCGAACCAAGGCAAGGCAAGATGCAGACGATGCTCCGCGGGTCCATCCTGGTCGCGTTCATGCTCTCGGGCTGCACCGACGCGCTGATGCAGCGCCCGCCGACCGACGACATCAACGTCGACAACAAGCTGGGCGTCTCCGGCCGCGTCTGCACCTCGGAGCCCGACCTGGAGGGCTTCCCGGTGAAGGTGGTGATGATCGTCGACCAGTCCGGCTCGATGTGCATCTCCGACCCGCCCGGGAGCCAGGGGCAGATGGGCTTCTGCGAGATGTACGGCACCGCCCCGCCGGGCGTCACCCAGCCGGCGCGCGTGCGCGCCATCAACCGGCTACTCGAACAGTTCGAGGGGCAGAACAACGTGCAGGTGGCGCTGGTGCCCTTCGAGACCAACGTGCGAGACCCGTGGCCCGAGGTGGCCGGCGCCAACAGCCCGCGCTTCGCCCGGCCCGACGGGACCCTCTCCACCCGCGTCAACAACCTCCAGTCGCAGCTCGGCAAGGGCACCGACTACCAGGGCGCGCTGGCCTACACCTACGCGCTCATCTCCAGCGACATCCAGCAGGTGATGGTGACCAACCCCGCCTCGCTGCCCCGCACCCGCTACGTGGTGGTGTTCGTCACCGACGGCGTGCCGTACCCGAAGTGCTCCGCCAACGACAACCTCACCCAGTACGCCGACGACCTCAACCCCGACCTGACGTGGGCCGACTCGCTCGGCTCCGGCGACTTCTGCAACCTCATCGACCCGGAAGATCCCGACGCCATCACCGGCTACATCGCCGGCACCGACCGCAACCAGAACTACCAGCTCTTCAGCTACGTCCAGCAGATCGCCGACCTGAAGGACCAGTTCAACATCGGCGACATCCGCATGCACACGGTGCTGATGTTCAACACCGAGGCGGTGCGCAACTGCGGCCCCATCTGCCAGGACATCTACGGTGAGTACGTGCGCTGGCCCGGCCGGGTGCCCGTCGCTGACGGCCCCACCGCGGCCCACGACATCGCGGCCTGGACGCTCCAGGAGATCGCGCAGCGGGGCAATGGCGTGTACCAGGAGTTCAACGACTTCGCGGGCCTCGGCGCGCTCAACCTGGGCGCCCTCGACTACTCCTCGCTCTTCTCGCCCAACGTCATGAAGTCCTTCTTCGTGCAGGCGCTCTCCAGCGAGCCCGGCGCCACCGGCCGGGTGGTCGACACCGACGGCGACGGGCTCATCGATGAGCTCGACAACACCTTCACCCACAACACCAACCGCTACGTGGCCGACAGCGACGAAGACGGCTTCGACGACTTCTTCGAGGTGAAGCACCTGAGCGACGGCTTCCGCCCCGCGCAGCGCGACCTCCGCGGCTGCGACCCCGACTCGCCGCTCACCCCGGGCTGCACCGCGCGCGACACCGATGGCGACGGGCTCTCGCAGTACGCCGAGGCCTACCTGCGCACCGGCCCCTCGCTCGTGGACACCGACGGCGACGGAATCCCCGACGGCATCGAGGCGAAGTACGGCCTCGACCCGCTGGCCCGCGTGCCGGGCGGCTACGACCCCGACGGCGACGGGCTCCCCGACCCGGAGGAGATCCGCATCGGCAGCAACCCCGTCAGCCGCGACCGGGCCTTCCAGGAGAAGGCCGGCTACCAGTACCGCATCAGCGCCGCCGCCGTCGGCAACCGCGTCTGCTACGACTTCACCGTCAGCAACCTCCAGCTGGTGACGCCGCCCAACCGCGCCGGGCTCACCCAGGGCTACAACCTCTTCAAGCTGTGGTTCGCCGAGGCGCCGGAGAGCGGCGTCGCCACCGACTACGGCGTGTGGCGCAGCGCCTGCACCTGGGCCCAGGACGATCCGCCCTCGGTGCGGGTGCCCGCGGGCCCCGAGGTCGACCCCCTCGACGACGGTGACTTCAGACCTCCGCACGAGCTGGCCACGCGCGCGCAATACGAGGAGCTGTGCTCTGGCGTGTCACCCGCGAGGGCCGGCGAGTGAGGGCCTGGCTGCTGGCGTTCTCCCTCGCCGCCGTCGCCGGCGCGTGCACCAACACGTACCTCTATGACCAGCGCCGCGACGACAACCTCCCGCGCGATCGCGCGCTGACCATCGAGGGTGAGTTCTGTACGCCCTCGCCCAACGAGGTGGTGCGCCCGATCAAGATCGTCCTGGCCATGGACGCCTCCCAGTCGATGCAGGTGATGGACCCCAACGGCACCCGGGCCCTCGCCACGGTGCAGTTGCTCGACAACCTTCCGCAGGAGCCCGACATCAGCTTCGTGGTGATGCTCTTCGCGGGTAGCACCACCGCCTGGCTGTCGCGCAACGGCAACCCGGAGTTCGACCGCGTCACCGACTACACCCAGGCCGACAAGGACCAGCTCCAGCAGCGCATCCTCAACTTCGCGGTGCCGGGCAACGAGGCGAACCGCGACTCCACCGACTTCGTGAAGCCGCTGTCGGACATCTACGCGCTGCTCAACGAAGACATCGCCCTGACGCGGCTGATGCAGAACAACGACGAGACGCGCGCGCGCTACTCCGTCATCTTCCTCTCTGACGGGCAGCCCACCACCAACCAGGACGAAGAGCTGCTCTGCGGCGACGCGGTGCGCCGCCTGCGTCAGCTCAAGGATCTCGCCGATGACGTGCGGGTCAACACGGTGCACGTCTTCACCCCCACCCAGCCCATCGCCTCCAGCGCGTGCCAGGTCGACGGCGGCGTGAACAACTCCATCATCGGCACCAACTGCGGCATCCCCGAGTTCCCGCCGGGCGTGTGCTCGCTCCTGGTGGTGAACAACAACGCCGAGCGGCTCAAGCGCATGGCCGACCTCGGCGGCGGAGACTTCCGCGACTTCCGCAACAACGAGCCCATCAACTTCCTCAACTTCAGCTTCGGCCAGGTGCGCCGCACCTTCTCCTTCGACAAGCTGGTGGTCTCCAACCACTCGGCGCCGCCGGGGAGCCCGCTGCTGCTGGCCGACACCGACTCCGACGGGCTGCTCGACGAAGACGAGTTCCGCGAGGGCACCGAGCCCTGGGTGGCCGACACCGACGGCGACGGCTTCTCCGACGGCGTGGAGGTCTACTTCCGGGAGCGCGGCGCCAACTTCACGCCCAACCAGGAGGCGCTGCCCGACGGCGGAGGGCTCGACCCCGGCTGTCCGCCCGAGCTGCGCGGCGTCGACTCCGACTGCGACACGCTCACCGACTGCGACGAGCAGATCATCGGCACCAACGCGCGGCGCGTCGACAGCGACGACGACGGCATCCCCGACTCGGTGGAGTTCAAGCTCGGCAGCCAGCCCTCCTCCAAAGATCTCCAGCAGGACCCCGACAACGACCGCCTCCCCACCGGCGACGAGCTGGTGATGCACATGGATCCGCTGCGCTTCGACAGCGACAACCTCTCGGTCGACGGCTACCGCTACGACGTGAAGAAGAAGGACGGCCTCGACGCGCAGGGCCGCCAGTGCTGGACCTTCAAGGTCAGCAACGTGGCCCTGGCCAACACGCTGCCCGACCTGCGAGATCCCGCCAACCCCGACGGCGGCGAAGATCTCTACCGTCGCGGCGCGGGCTACAACGATCTCTTCGTCACCGTGTCGATGACGCCGGGCGATGATCCCACCGGCCGCACCATCCTGCGCACCTGCCGCCACAGCACCTCGCGCTTCCCGGTGGGGGGCATCAAGTCTCCGCACGACGGCATCATCCGCATCGAGGCCGACCAATTCGTGGCAGGCTGCCAGAGCGTCGTGCAGCCCGCATCGCCGTGACACCGCTTCACCCGGAACCCGCCATGCGCCTCCCGAGTCGTCTCTTTGCGCTGCTCTTCGTGCTGCCTCTCGCCGCCTGCCCCGAGCATCCCATCGAGTGCATCAACGGAGACGAAGCGGTGTGCGACGGAGGCTCGCTGCCGCCGGACTTCTGCAGCACCCAGGCCGAGGCCGACCAGGACACCGCCAACTGCCACCTCACCGTCACCAGCGGCGGCGCGGCGCCGGCGCGCAAGGAAGGCGTCTACCTCTCGCGGCTCGAGGACGGCGGCGTCGACCAGGACTGGTACGTGGCGCAGCTCCCGCAGCTCACGCCGCGCTCGCTCATCCACGTCAACGGCGGCTACCAGGTCCCGCAGACCGCGGTCACCTTCCGCCTCAACGTGTTGAAGGCCGGCCCCAACGGGCTGGAGTCGCTCGCCACCGGCGTCGACGCCCGGGCCGGCGGCGCGGCGCCCAGGCCGGTCGACCTCATCTTCCCCTTCTCGGAGTCGAACGCCCGGCTGTACGTGCTGGCCGCGGATCAAGGGGGCCAGCAGGTGCGCGTCGACAACCGCAACCCCTACTCGCTCTACGTCGAGGTGCAGGAGAACCCCGACGTCAACGAGCCCAACGACGAGACGCCCACGCAGATCGCGCTGAGCGCGGCCAACGGTGGAGAAGAGGGCACCCAGAGCGGCTACCTCGCCACCACCAACGACCTCGACCTCTTCGAGTTCAACGTGGCCTCCGGCGCGCGGCAGATCATCCATCTCCGCATCACCGGGCCGGACCCGCACCCCACCAACCCGCCTCCGCCCTGGCGACTGGCGTACACGCTGCTGGCGCCCGACGGGACCCCGGTCGACGAAGGGCAGATGGAGAACGCCTTCCTCCCCATCGAGCTCGCCACCGCGAGGCTGGCGGCGACGCCCGGCGCGTGGCGCCTGCGCGTCCAGGGTTACCGGCCGCCCAACGACACCAGCGACGTCCTGGGAGATCTCCGCGTGCAGTACCAGGTGCAGGTGCGGGTGCTCCCCGATCTCGACACCCAGGAACCCAACGACACCGCCGCCACCGCCCGCGCGGTCGCGCTCACCGCCAACAACACCACCTCGCTCACCGGGAAGCTGTCGTACGTCGCCGACGAAGAGTGGTTCGCGCTCACCATGCCGGCCCGGCCCGGCCCCTCGACGCTGCGCTACCGGGTGACGGTGGCCGACAGCGGCGGGCGCTTCGAGCCGCTCTCCCAGACGCCCAACCGACAGGTGGACCTGGTGAAGCAGGTGACGACCGGCGCCACCTCCGAAGACCAGCAGGTGGCCTGCCGGACCGACCGCGGCGTGTGCCCCCGCGCCAACGACGGTGACGTGGGCTTCCTCGACGCCTACTGCCGGAACAACTCGCCCCCGCAGTGCCTGTGGTCGCACCGTGAAGAAGAGCGGCCGCGACTGAGCGACCGGCGCAACCTCACCGGCGCCATCCCCGTGCCCGCGGGGCAGGCCAACCAGTACCTCATCAACTTCAAGGACCAGGGCCTCGGCGCGCGC
>CALNBU010000372.1 GCA_937875615.1 uncultured Archangium sp. | reverse complement strand
GCAAGGGCCTGCCGGTTCGTGGCCAGCGGACCCACACCAACGCGCGTACCCGCAAGGGCCCGAAGCGTGGCGTGCAGCGCGTGAAGCCCGCAGGGCCCGCGAAGTGATTTTTGATGCCTCACCGATGGGTGAGGCGACCACCTCCTGAGAACGGAAGAATACGCACATGGCTGAAGAAACGAACACTGCTCCTGTCGCTGCTCCTGCTCCTGTGGCAGCCGCCGCCGCTCCTGCGGCTGACGCGACGGAGAAGAAGACCTCGAAGAAGAACAAGAACAAGAAGAACATCCTCAACGGGATCGTTCACATCCAGTCGACGTTCAACAACACGCTGATCACCTTCACCGATGTCTCGGGGAACGTCATCTCGTGGTCGTCGGCCGGTTCGCGCGGCTTCAAAGGCTCGCGGAAGTCGACGCCGTTCGCGGCCCAGGTCGCCGCCGGCGATGCCGCCGCCAAGGCGATGGAGCACGGCCTCAAGAACGTTCAGGTGCTGGTCAAGGGCCCGGGCTCTGGTCGTGAGTCTGCCCTGCGCGCGATCGCCGCCGCCGGCCTCAAGATCTCGCTCATCCGCGACATCACCCCGATTCCCCACAACGGTTGCCGCCAGGCCAAGCGCCGTCGCGTGTAATCAAGACCACCTCACCGGAGACACCACTTTGGCTCGTTACACTGCAAGCGTTTGCCGCATCTGTCGGCGTGAAAATCTCAAGATGTACCTCAAGGGCGACCGTTGCTACACGGACAAGTGCGCCATCGAGCGTCGCCCGTACCCGCCCGGCCAGCACGGCCAGGGGCGGGTGAAGTTCTCGAACTACGGCGTGCAGCTGCGCGAGAAGCAGAAGGTCAAGCGCATGTACGGCCTGCTCGAGAGCCAGTTCCGTGGCTACTTCCACACGGCGGCCGCCGGCAAGGGCAAGACGGGTGAGACGCTCCTCCAGTTGCTGGAGCTCCGGCTCGACAACGTGGTGTTCCGTCTCGGCTTCGCCGACACCCGCGCCGAGGCGCGTCAGCTCGTGCGCCACGGGCACTTCACGGTGAACGGCAAGCGCGTCAACATCCCCTCGTTCTCGATCAAGCCCGGCTCGACGGTTGAGGTGCTCGAGAAGTCGAAAAAGGTGCTGCGGATTCAGGAGGCGGTGGAGACCGTCGACCGCCGCGGTGTTCCTCAGTGGCTGGAGGTCGACAAGAAGGCGCTCAAGGGGACGGTGAAGACCAACCCGAACCGCGAAGACCTCACCGTCGACATCCAGGAGCAGCTGATCGTCGAGTTGTACTCGAAGTAAGCGCTCTCTTCATTCTTGCAGGGCTCCCCAGGCCGTCCTCCCGGGTTTTTCCCGGGTACGTTGGTGGCGGTTGGGTACACAAAGGGTAACACCATGGCTGAATCGTCTCTGGTCGCCAGGAACTGGCGTGATCTCATCAAGCCTCGGAAGATCGACATCGACTCCGAGAGCACTGGCACCTACGGCAAGTTCGTCGCGGAGCCGCTCGAGCGGGGCTTCGGCACCACGTTGGGCAACTCGCTTCGTCGCGTGCTGTTGTCGTCGCTCCAGGGCGCGGCCATCACCACGGTGAAGATCGAAGGGAACGGCGGGCTCGTGGAGCACGAGTTCACCACCATCCCCGAGGTGGCCGAGGACGTCACCGACATCGTGCTGAACCTCAAGGAAGTGCGTCTGCGGATGCACACCAACGAGGTGAAGACCATCCGCATCGAGGCCGAGGGGCCCCGCGAGGTGAAGGCTGGCGACATCATCACCGACGATCAGGTGGAGGTGTTGAACCCCGGTCATCACATCGCGACCATTGCGGAGGGCGGTAAGCTCCGCATCGAGATCACCTGCCGTCGCGGCCGTGGCTATGTGCCGGCGACCAGCAACAAGGTGGTGGGCGCGCCCATCGGCTCCATCGCCATCGACTCGCTCTATTCGCCGGTGGCGAAGGTGAACTACCAGGTCACCAACGCGCGCGTCGGTCAGCAGACCGACTACGACAAGCTCGCGCTCGAGGTGTGGACCGACGGCTCGGTCACGCCCCAGGACGCCGTGGCCTACGCCGCGAAGATCCTCAAGGAGCAGCTCACCGTCTTCGTGAACTTCGAGGAGACCGAGGAGCCCACGGTCGCCGAGACGCCTCAGACCGAGGCGAAGCTGAACGAGAACCTCTTCCGCTCGGTCGACGAGCTGGAGCTCTCCGTTCGTTCTGCCAACTGTCTCCAGCAGGCCAACATCCGCACCATCGGCGACCTGGTCCAGAAGACCGAGTCGGAGATGCTCAAGACCAAGAACTTCGGCCGCAAGTCGCTGAAGGAGATCAAGGAGATCCTGGCGGAGATGGGGCTGTCGCTCGGCATGAAGCTCGAGAACTGGCCGCCCAAGACTGCGGGGGCGCCCGTCGCCGCCGCGCCTGCGCGCGTCTGAAGTTTCCCTCGATTGGACCTTCGGCGCATTTCGCGCCGGAGGAACAAAAGCCGCAATCTGCGCGGCTCATCCACCGGGTACCTCACACGGCCCAGCTGGTTCAACGGAGTAGAAGACCATGGAACACAAAGTCGGAAATCGGAAGCTGCAGCGCACCACGGCGCATCGCCTCGCGATGCTGAACAACATGGTGACCTCGCTCATCGAGCACGAGCGCATCACCACCACCGTTCCCAAGGCCAAGGAAGCCCGCAAGCTCGCGGAGAAGGTCATCACCCTGGGGAAGAAGGGTGGTCTTCACAACGTGCGCCTCGCGCAGAAGGTGGTGAAGAACCGCGTGCTGCTGCAGAAGATCTTCGGTGAGCTCAAGGACCGCTACGCGACGCGCAAGGGCGGCTACACGCGCCTGATGCGTGGTGGCTTCCGCAAGGGTGACGCGGCGGACATCGCCATCCTCGAGCTGGTGGATCGCCCCGAGGCGAAGCCGGCGGCGGAAGAGCCCAAGGCTCCCTGACGTTCTGGCAGTTCTCTGCCACTCAAAAGCCGCGAGGCCTTGGGCCTCGCGGCTTTTTGTCTTTCTAGAAGTTCACGCCTTCGCCGGGGCTGGGCACGACGAGCGAGAGCCGGCTGGTCGCCGCGCCGTAGAGCTGTCGGTAGATGAAGAGGTCCGCCGTCACCTGCTTCACGTAGCCGCGCGTCTCCTTGTAGGGGATCTGCTCCACCCATTCATCGAGCGGGAGTTCGTCGCGCTCAGCGGCCCAACGGGTGACGGCCTGGGGGCCGCCGTTGTACGCGCCCGCGACCAGCGTGGGGTGTCCGAGGCGGTCCTGGAGCGCCTTGAGGTACCAGGTGCCGAGCCGGATGTTCCAGTCGGGGAGCCACAGCTCGGCGTCGTCTGCCGGGGGCAGCTTCACCAGCTCGACGATGTTGCGGGCGGTGCGGGGCAGCAGCTGCATCAGCCCGCGGGCATCGGCGGTGGAGGTGACGTGCGGCGCGAAGGCGCTCTCCCGCCGCATGATGGCCCAGGCCAGCGAGGGCTCGAGGCCGTTGCGCGCCGACCAGGTCTCGACGCTGGTCTGGAAGGCGCGCGGGTACATCAACGCCAGCGCCTCGGGTTGCCGTTGGGCATACACCGCGCCCCAGAGGTGACGGGCGGCCAGGCTGTGCGCCGCCTGGAACTCGCCGATGGCCTGGAGCGCGTGGCCCCAGGTGAGCGCGTCGGCGCGGGAGACCGAGCTCAACGCGCGGGAGACCTCCGTCGCCGCGTCGGCGAAGAGGCCCGCCTGCGCCAGGCGGGTGGCCAGATCGAGCCCGGCCGGCCGCGGCACCACCAACTGTCTGGGGGCCACCGCGAAGGGCAGCGTGGCGCCGAGCCGCTCCGCCGCCAGCAGCCCGTAGAAGGTGCCAGGGAACTGCGTCAGCACCGCCCGGTATTCAGCGGCCACCTGCCCGGTGGGGCCCGCGTCGGCGGTGCCCTGCAGCTCTGCCGCACGGGCGGCCCAGTACAGGGCCTGCGGCGCCAACGAAGAGCGGGGGAAGTCGGCCAGCAGCGACTGCAGCGTGGCGCGCGCCGTGAGCCGGTCCTTCGCGCGGAGCTGAGAGAAGGCCCGGAACCAGCGCGCCTCGTCGCGCCTTCGCGAGGTGGGGTGTCGCGCCTCGAAGGCCTCGAACTCGGTGGCGGCCGTGGCCAGCTCCCCGGCGCTCATGGCCAGCCACGCCGCGAGATACCCGGCTTCTTCGGCCGCCGTCGCGTCGGCGCCGGCCTCGTCGACCTGGTGGAAGGTGGCGCGGGCCCCGGCGTTGTCGTTCTGTCGCATCTGCCGCCGGGCCTTCGTCATCAGCGCCTGGGTGGCGATGGCCGACGTCCCTGCCTGGGCCTCGGCGAGGGCCTTGAGGCCGGCCTCTTCATCGCCCGGACCGCCGCGCCGGAGCAGCGCCTGCCCGCGCACCAGGGCCAGCTTCGCCGCGCGGTTCCCGGGGGCGGTGAGGGCCTGAAGCTCGTCGAGGGCTGCCCGGGCGTCGCCCGCGGCCAGCATTGCCTGGGCGCGTTGCACCGTCTCGTCGAAGGTCGGCTTCCAGACGCCGGCGGCGCTGAGTTTCTCGCGCGCCAGCGCGCCGTGCGGGTGGAGCGGGAAGCGCAGGGCGAGGCTCTTGAGATCTGCGCGGGCCGGCGCGAGCTGCTTGAGCGCCTCGCGGGCGAGCGCGCGCGTCAGGAGCAGCTCCGGGGTGGAGGTGACGGCCGAGTCCCGGTCGAGCAACGCCCGGGCCCGCGCGGGATCTCCGAGCTCCAGCGCCAGCTCGGCCAGGCGTCGGTCGATCCGTCGCGCGAGCCCGGGCGGCGCCAGCTTCCGGGCCTCGGTGAGCGTCTTGACCGCGCGCGCCTTCTGGTTCGACCAGGACTGGGCGCTGCCGAGGTACCAGCCGAAGAAGGGCTCCAGCCCGGCCGGCGGGCGCGAGGCCTCGAGGCG
>CALNBU010000371.1 GCA_937875615.1 uncultured Archangium sp. | reverse complement strand
CGGCGGCGCGGCGCACCTCCCCGGCATGGTGGCGGCGCTCACCCCGCTGCCGGTGCTGGGCGTGCCGGTGGAGTCGAAGGCGCTCTCCGGCCTCGATTCGCTCCTCTCGATTGTGCAGATGCCCGCGGGTGTGCCCACCGCCACCTTCGCCATCGGCCGGGCCGGGGCCATCAACGCCGCCCTCTTCGCGGTGCGCATGCTGGCCGTCGAAGACGCGGGCCTGCGCGTCAGGTTGGGCGCCTGGCGCGAGGCGCAGGCGCAGCAGTCCCGCGCCAGCACCCGCACGCTGCTCAAGCGCCCCGGAAAGAAGTGACGCCATGCCCACCGTGGGAATCCTCGGAGGTGGGCAGCTGGGGTTGATGCTGGCCGAGTCGCTCGACCGCCTGGGCCAGAGCGTGCTGGTGCTGGAGGCCGACCCCGACTCGCCCTGCGCGCAGCGGCGCAGCGGGGTGGTGAACCTGCCGCTGGCCGACTTCTTCGCCCGCGTCGACGTGGCCACCTTCGACACCGAGAACCCCCCGGCCGCGCCGCTGGCGCCCTTCGCCGACAAGCTGAGGCCCTCGTTGCGGGTGCTGGAGGTGACGCAGCACCGCGCCCGGGAGAAGGCCTTCCTTGCCGCGCACGGCTTCCCCACCGTGCGCTTCCAGGTGGTGCGCGAAGACGAAGACCTGCACGCCGCGGCCAGCGCCTTCGGCTTCCCCTGCATCGCCAAGTCGGCGCTGGGTGGCTACGACGGCAAGGGGCAGCACCGGCTGTCGGGCGCCGCGGACCTGTCGACGGTGCCCGCGCGCGCGCCCGGCGGCTGGGTGCTGGAAGAGGTGCTGACGCTGGAGGTGGAGATGAGCTGCATCGCCGCCCGCGACGCGCGCAGCGCCGTCACCTTCCCCCTCTTCGAGAACCTCCACACGCGGCACATCCTCGACTTCACGGTGGTGCCCGCGCGCCTGGAGCAGCGCCTGCAAGACGACGCGCGGACGCTGGCCGCGGGCATCGCCGACGCGCTGGGCCTGGAGGGCCTGTTGACGGTGGAGCTCTTCGTGGGCCGCGGCCGCGACGGGGCGCGCCGGCTGTACGTCAACGAGCTGGCGCCGCGGGTCCACAACTCCGGGCACGTGACGCGGCAGGCCTGCAACGTGAGCCAGTTCGACGCGCTGGCGCGGCTGCTGTCGGGCATCCCGGTGGTGGCGCCGCAGCTGCACCGCGGGGCGTGGTGCATGGGGCAGCTGCTGGGTGAGGTGTGGCTGGCGCAGGGCCGCGCCGGGGGCGCGCTGGAGCTGGCCGCCTGGCGCGACTTCCCCGACGTGGTGGACGTGTACCTCTACGGCAAGCGCGAGGCCCGGCCGGGGCGGAAGATGGGCCACTTCGTGGTGCACGCCGACACGCCGGAGCGGGCCCTGGAGCGGGCGCGGCTCTTTCGCGAGAAGTTGAGCGGTGGCTGATGCCACGGCCGAGCTGACGCGGCTGCTGGTGCGCTGGCGCGCCGCCCGGCTCGAGCGCACCTCGGCGCTCATCCACCGCGTGGGTGAATTGGTCGACTTCACCCCGCCGCCGCTGCCGAAGAAGTCGAAGCGGGCGGCGGTGGCCGAGTGGTTGGACGCCACGCAGAGAGAGGGCCCCGCCACCCTCTCGGCGCGGCTGACGCAGCTGGTGCCGTGGCTGGCCGAGGCCAGCGCCGCCTCGACGTGGCCGCTCTTCGAGGCGCTGGTGGCCCGGCCCGCAGACCCTCGCCTCGCCACCCTCGCGGCGCGGGCGCTGACGCGGGACGTGCAGGTCGACCTGAAGAGCGCCCGGCTGGCCCGGCGGCTGCTCAACTGCGTGGAGCGCCACGGCGACGTGGGCCACTGGCGGGCGCTGGAGCTGATGAGCCGGCGGGTGCTGTCGGGCGACGGGCGCGGTCGCTTCGAGCGGCTGTTGAAGGCTGGCCTGGATGCCCGGCCGGAGGGCCCGGAGCTGTCCGACGGGGAGTGCGCGGCGCTGGTGACGCAGAAGTGGGAGGTCGGCGTGGCGGAGGTGGCCCCGGACCTCTTCGCCCACGTCTACGAGGCCCCCGCGGACCGCGCGCGGCGGCAGGTGCTGGCCGACGCGCTGCAAGAGGCCGGCGAGCCGCGCGGCGAGTTCATCGCCCTGCAGCTGGCGCAGGAAGGCGAGGCGCGCCAGCAGGCGTTGCTGAAGGCGCACCGGAAGGCGTGGCTGGGCCCCTTCGCCTCGTCGGTGGAGGCCGCGGGCTGTCACTTCGAAGGAGGCTTCGTCAGCGAGCTCGCCTTCAAGCCGCTGCGCGCCACGAAGTTCAACACCTTCGCCCGCGCGCCGGAGTGGGCCACGGTGCGGCGCGTGCGGGGACGGCTCCCCTGGTTGACGGCGCAGATGAAGTCCCTGGAGGACGCGGGCAACCTCGATGGAGACGCCCTGCGCGCCTACCACCGCGCCGCGCTGCGGCTGCCGTTGACCACGCTGTTGGTCGACCTCTCGGCGGAGGCCGGGCGCGTCGACCTCCCGGGCCTGCTGCTGACGTTGCCCGGGCTGCGGCACCTCGACCTGATGGTGCGCGGCCGCGCCAACCTGGAGGCCACCTTCGCCGCCCCCTGGCCTGCGTTGACCTCGCTGGGGCTGTGGCCCGGAGACGACGGCTTCCCCGCGCTGGAGCTGGCCCTGGGCGCCTCGCGCTTCGACGCGGTGGCGCTGCACCTTCCTTTCGGTGGCGCGTTGACGCTGCGGCGCGAGGTCAAGGGCTTCGAGCTGGTGGTGGAGGACGCGCCGCGGGTGCCGCCGGAGCTGTTGTCGAGGGCCCTCGAGGCGGGGCCGGTGCGGGTGGTGGCGGCGGGCCGGCTGCGGCCGGAGCACGAGGCCTCGCTGCGGGCGCTGACCTCGTCGAGAGGGCTGGCGCTGGAACGTTAGGGAGGCGGCGGCGGGGGCGTGCCCTCGGTGGCCAGCAGCCACAGGTGCGGGTGAAGCGCGCGTGGGTGACGAAGCGCTGGAGGATGTCGCCCGCCCCGAGGCGGCGCAGCTCGACGCAGCTGGCCGTCTGCGCGAAGCGGTGCCGCGCGGCGCAGGCCGTCACCGCCTCGCGCACCCGCAGCGCCAGCCACTCCCGCATGCGGGCCTGAGGGAAGCCCTCGGCCAGCGGGTCCTCCAGCGTCTGGGCGTCTTCCTTCGTCA
>CALNBU010000370.1 GCA_937875615.1 uncultured Archangium sp. | reverse complement strand
CTCGAACACTGACACGCGGAACGTATCCGCATCCAGCGCGCGCACGCTGAAGCGGCGCCTGGCGGACGAGCAGACCAGCTATTCGGAGCTGCTCGAGGCCGAGCGCCGGACCCGGGCCGAGGCGCTGCTGCAGGGCCCGCTGTCGGTGAAGGAGGTGGCCGCGCAGCTGGGCTACGCCGACACTGCGGCGTTCAGCCACGCCTTCACCCGGTGGAACGGGGTCTCGCCCAGCGCGTTTCAGCGCGCGCGGGGCCGCGCCGCCAGCCGCGCCATCACCGACTGAATGTTGGCCTGGGCCAGCGCCAGGTTGAGTCGGGTGAAGTCGATGGGCTTGGTGAGGAAGTGGTTGGCGCCGAGGCGCTTCACCTCGTCTTCGGAGTAGCGGGTGACGTAGGCCGTCATCACGATGATGGGCGTGTGCGGCAGCACCGGGATGCGCTGCGCGTAGGCCGGCACGGGGCCCATGGCGGGCATGCCCCTGAGCGCGCGGACCAGGGCGAGGCCGTCCATCTGGCTGCCCTGCAGCTCGATGTCGACCAGCACCGCGTAGAGCGCGTCGCCGTGTTCGGCCAGCAGGGCCACGGCCTCTTCATCGGTGGCGGCCCGGAGCAGCTGGTAGCGGACGCCCAGGCGCAGGCTGGCCAGACGGAAGGTGTCTGTGTCGTCCTCGACGTAGAGGACGAGCGGCTTTGGCGACCCGGCGCTCATCGGTGACGTGCGCACCATAAGGGCGAGAGGAGTAAGACGCACGCCACATGCGCATCGCAACCATCGGCGGCGGCCCCGGCGGCCTCACCTTCGCTCTGTTGATGAAGAAGGCCTGCCCTGACGTGGAGGTGTCGGTCTACGAGAAGAACCGGCCCGACGACACCTTCGGCTGGGGCGTGGTCTTCTCGAAGGAGACGCTGGGCAACCTCCGCGAGGCCGACGGCCCGTTGATGGACGCCATCGAGTCGCGCTTCGTCTACTGGGACGACATCGACACCTGGGTGCGCGGGGTGAAGACGGTGTCGACGGGGCACGGCTTCTGCGGGCTGTCGCGCCGCGAGCTGCTGCAGGTGCTGCACGCGCGCTGCGAGGCGCTGGGCGTGGCGCTGCACTTCTCCTCGGAGGTGTCGGCCGACGCCTTGCCCGACGCGGACCTGGTGGTGGCCTCCGACGGGGTGCACTCGCCGCTGCGCGAGAAGCACGCGGCGCACTTCCGCCCGCACCTCGACTGGCGCCGCTGCCGCTTCACCTGGCTGGGCACCACGAAGCCGCTCCAGGCCTTCGAGTTCCACTTCAAGGAGACGCCGCACGGGCTGTTCCAGGTGCACGCGTACCCCTTCTCGAAGACGCCGGCGCGCTCCACCTTCATCGTGGAGTGCCGGGAGGAGGTGTGGCGCGCGGCGGGCCTCGAGGCGATGAGCGAGGCGGAGTCGGTGGCGTGGCTGGAGGCGCTCTTCGCGCAGGAGCTGGGCGGCCACCGGCTGCTGGCCAACAAGTCCATCTGGCGCACCTTCCCCACCATCACCTGCGAGCGGTGGGCGAAGGAGAACCTGGTGCTGTTGGGCGACGCGGCGCACACCGCGCACTTCTCCATCGGCTCCGGCACCAAGCTGGCGATGGAAGACGCCATCGCGCTGCGCGACGCGCTGGTGGCGGCGCAGCTGGACGTGCCCCGGGGCCTCGCGGGCTACGAGGCCGCGCGGCGGGTGGAGGTGCTCAAGACGCAGCGCGCGGCGCAGACCAGCCTGGAGTGGTTCGAGAACGCGGCGCGCTACGTGGCGCAGCCGCCCGAGCAGTTCACCTTCAACCTGATGACGCGCAGCAAGCGCATCACCTGGGACAACCTCAGGCTGCGCGACCCAGCGCTGGTGCGCAGCGCCGACGAGGGCTTCGCCGCGCGTGCGGGCACCGCGCTGAACTCAGACGGCAGCGCGCCGCCGCCGCTCTTCGCGCCGCTGACGCTGCGGGGGCTGACGCTGGAGAACCGGGTGGTGGTCTCGCCCATGTGCCAGTACTCGGCCGACGAGGGCGTGGTGAACGACTGGCACCTGGTGCACTACGGCGCGCGCGCGGTAGGCGGGGCGGGGCTGGTGTTGACGGAGATGACCGACGTCTCGCCCGAGGGGCGCATCACCCATGGCTGCGCGGGGCTGTGGAGCGACGCGCAGGAGGCGGCATGGAAGCGGGTGGTGGACTTCGTGCACGCGCGGAGCCACGCGAAGGTGGGCATTCAGCTGGCGCACGCGGGCCGCAAGGCGAGCTGCTCGCGGCCGTGGGAGGGCGACACCGCGCTGAAGCCGGGCGAGTCGCCGTGGGAGACGTGGGGGCCCTCGGCGCTGCCGTACAAGCCGGGCTGGCCGGCGCCGCGGGAGCTGCCGCCCGAAGAGCTCCGGCGTCTGACGCAGGCCTTCGTCGACGCCACGAAGCGGGCGCTGCGCGCGGGCTTCGACTTCATCGAGGTGCACATGGCGCACGGCTACCTGCTCTCGACGTTCCTCTCGCCGCTGTCGAACCGGCGCACCGACGCGTACGGCGGCTCGCTGGAGGGGCGCATGCGCTGGCCGTTGGAGGTCTTCAGCGCGATGCGCGCGGCGTGGCCCGGAGAGCGCCCCATGGGCGTGCGGGTGTCGGCCACCGACTGGCTGGGCCCGACGGGGCAGACCATCGAAGACACGGTGGCGCTGGCGAAGGCGTTGAAGGCGCGCGGCTGCGACGTCATCGACGTCAGCACGGCGGGCAACGTGCCGGAGTCACGGCCGGAGTACGGGCGCATGTACCAGGTGCCCTACGCGGAGGCGGTGAAGGTGGGCGCGGAGATTCCGGTGATGGCGGTGGGCGCGATTCTGGGCGCCGACCACGCCAACACCGTCATCGGGGCGGGGCGGGCGGACCTCTGCGCGCTGGCCCGGGAGCACCTGTCGGACCCTTCGCTGGTGCGCCGTCACGCGCAGGCGGAGCGGGTGGACGGGCTGTGGTGGCCGCCGCAGTACGAGGTGGTGAAGCCCCGGCGCCGGTGACGGAGCGTCAGTCGCGGCGGACGGCGTCGCTGGCGCAGGTGATGTTGCGGCGGCCGTAGTCGGTCAGCTGGTGGGCCAGCTCCCGCAGCGGAGCGTCGGTGCTTCGCAGGCTGTTGGCCTTGAGCAGCATGGGGAGATTCACGCCGGTCACCACCTCGAGGGACGACTGGCGACAGAGCGAGAGGCTCTGGGTGCAGGGGCTGCCGCCGATGAGGTCGGCGAAGACGATGACGCCCTGGCCCGCGTCCACGGTCTTCACCGCGTCCTTGATGTGGCGCTTGATGTCATCGGGCGACGCGGAGGGCGGGACGCTGCAGGTGGCCACCGCGGGGATGTCGCCGACAATCTGCTGCGCTGCCGCCAGCAGGGCCTCTGCAAGCTGTCCGTGCGATGCGATGACGAGACCCACCATGGCGGCTGCTCCTACGCGTATTTAGTGCGGCCGCCAATCGGGCGCACTTCGCAGCTACTTGAAGTCGCGGCGTTCAAAGAGAAGACAGGCCACCACCAGCATGACGACCGAATACCCGATGGCGTGCGCCGCGGACATGCCGACCTCGGACCACGCCGTCAGCTCGCCGTACGTTGCCCTGGGTCGGTAGTCGAGGCGGTCGAGGTTGGGCAGCAGGTAGTAGAAGGCCTTGCCGAACAGGCCCATGGCCTGATTCGTCGAGCGCTCGGCCAACTGGTAGAGGTCGGTCGAGAGGTGGCCGAGGAAGTACAGGCCCACGCTGACGACCGACGCGACGAACTGTGAGCTCATCGACGCGAAGAGGAAGCTGAACGCGGAGATGACCAGCAGCTCGAAGGCCAACCCGATGATGGCGGCGACGTGCGGCCGGGTGATCGAGGCGTGGCCGAACTCGAGCTGAATGAAGAAGAGCACGGCCATCATGGCGAGCACGGCGTACAGCGTGAGCATGTTTCCGAGGAATCGGCCGACGACGAACATCGAGCGGCTGATGGGCTTGGAGACCACCATGAAGATGGTGCGGCGCTCGATTTCCCGGGGGATGAGCCCGGTCGCGAGGAAGATGGCCAGGAAGGACGAGATGAGCGCCATCACGCCCAGCCCCAGGTCGGTCATCACCCGGTCGAAGGTCGCGACCGTGAGCTCCAGCGCGAACGTGGCGGAGAAAATCATCACGAACGCGAAGAGAAAGATGACCAGCGTGACCCGGTTGCGACGCGATTCGCGAAAGCCGTTGAGAACCAATGCGCCCAGGCCACTCATGAGATGTCACTCCCGACTGAACGGCCGCTCTCCTTGAGCGCGCCGAGAAAGAGTTCTTCGAGCGAGAATCGCGTGCGCTGCAGCCCGGTGAGTCGCCCGTCGACGGCGAGCACCGCCTGCAGCACCTCGCGGGCGTGCTGTTCTTCGAAGCGAAGCACCACGCGTCCACCCGCTTCGTCCATGGAGGCCATCTTCGGGCGCAGCGCCTCGAGCCGGGGGAGCTCTACGCTCTCCACCGTGGCTTCCATCATCGTCTGGCGGTCGGCCAGCAGCGCCGACACGCTCCCCTCGCGCACCAGCTTGCCGCCGATGAGCACCGCGACGCGGTCGCACAGCGACTCCACGTCGGGGATGATGTGGCTGCACAGCAGGACCGTGGTCCCGCGCTTCTGTTCCTCGCGGACGATGTCCCGCACCAGCTGGCGGCCCAACACATCGAGGCCGGACGTCGGCTCGTCGAGGACCAGCAGTCGGGGGCGCGTCACCAGCGCTTGCGCCAGGGAGATGCGCTGAATCATTCCCTTGGAGTAGCGGCGTATGCCGAGGTTGGCGGCGTACTCCATGCCCACCTGCGCGATGACCTCGGAGACGCGTGAGTCGAGCGCGGAGCCCTCCAGCCCGGAGAGCTGCCCCGCGAGCCGGACGAATTCGCGGCCGGTGAGGTACTCGTACGGCGCCGGGTTCTCCGGCAAAAAACCGACCTCGCGGCGCGCCTCCTTGAGCGATGGCGACCGACCAAAGAGCTCGGCCCGGCCGCTGCTGGGGGTGACCAGGTCGAGCAGGATTTTGATGGTGGTCGACTTTCCGGCTCCGTTGGGTCCCAGCAGACCGTAAATCTGGCCAGGCTCGACGCGGAGGTCGAGTCCACGCAGGGCGGGGACCTGGCGACGCTTCACGAAGCCGACGGCGTAGGTCTTGGTGAGCTTCTCGGTGAGGATGGCGGCGGTGCTCATTCGGGGTCCAGCTCGGGGTGTGAGTCGGTGAAAATCTGCACGCGGTGAAGCAGGGTCGTGCTCTTGGCACGCCCATCGGGCTGGAGCGAGATGTCTCCACCCGAGGGGTCTTGTGCCGGGCCGTCGTAGAACCCTCCGGTGCGGAGCTCTTCGAGGCTGGTCGCGGGGCGACCGTGGGCGTTGGAGAAGGCCAGCGCGGCGCGATCGACGTGCTGAAGGACCGCTTCGATTTCGAGCGCGCGGGCGCGCCGCTCGAACTGCTCTCTGGTCACCTCGTCGTTTGAGTTCTCCGCCATTTCCCAGGCCAGCGCGGCCCCTTCTTGAGGGCTTCCATCCGTGGCGAGCAACCGCGTAGCGAGGAACCCGGCGAAGGGCACGGTGACGGGCAGCTTCGCGGCCGCCGCGAAGACGGCCGCCGCGTCGCGGTAGCGGTGCTGGTAGCTGAAGAGATTGAAGCCCAGGTAGAGGTGGAGCTGCGGGTTCTCGGGGAAGTGTTGCAGACCCTTGCGCAGCAGCTTTTCAGAGAGGTCCACATTGGCCCAGGTGTCGCGGCCGGTGGGGAACGGCACCGCCAGCCCGATGAACGTGTACGGTTGCAGGAAGCGCGGGTCGAGGTCGGTCAGGACGTCACCGTACTCGTACAGCGCCCGGTTCTTCTCCAGGGTGTCGGAGAGGCCGATGGCGTTGAGTGACCTCAGCCAGTAGAGGTCGATGAGCATCGGGAGGAACGGCTTCGAGATGGTCCGTGCCACCGTGGGCCGCAGCAGCAGCGGCCTGAACTCCGAGGCGTGTCGATTCTTCGAAGGTGGCCCCGAGGTGAGCGCGGCGAGGACGCTCCCCGCTGCGAGGGCCACGAGCACAATGAGTCGTCGGGGCATGGAGCTCGTTCAAAATGCGACGGGAGGGCAAGCAGGCTCGCCCTCCCGTCAGTTGACAGCAACTTCAGATTGACTCAGTCGCAGCTGACGTCGTTGCGGACGTTGACGGGCGTGCCGGGGTTGTCGTTCTGCGAGGCCTCGGCGCAGGCCGCCACGCCGACGGTGAGGAACTCGGAGGACACCAGGAAGGCGTCGTCACCGACGTCGTTGTCGATGTTGCCGCGGGCCATGGCGCTGAAGGCGCACAGCGGGCACAGGCCGTCGACGCCGACCGCGGTGACGGAGATGGCGGTCGGGGTGAGGCCGTTCAGGGTGCTGTTGACGGTGACGGCGCCGGCTCCGGCCATGTCGGCCAGCGCACCGAACGCGAACTGCGCGCCGTAGCGGAACTCGTCGGCCTGGATGCCGCAGCCGCCGGTGCCAGGAACCGCGATGGCCACGTTGCGGAGCTCCATGTCGCCCGCCGCGCAGGAGCCGGGCGCGCCCGCCGCGCCGACCGCCGGCACGGGGCCGAGGTCGTAGAGGTAGCGGTTACCACGCTCAGGAGCGAAGCCGATTTCGCCGGTCTGCGCCGAGTAGCGGTCCTTCTCGGCGAAGCGCGACTTCTGGCCGGTGAAGATGGCCTTGAGGGAGTTCTTCGCCTCCGCCTGCTTCGAACGCGCCTGGAAGCGGATGAAGTTGGGGATCGCGATGGCCGCGAGGATGCCGATGATGGCGACCACGATCATCAGCTCGACGAGAGTAAAGCCCTTCTGGAACTTCTTCTTCATATGACTCCTTGGTGGGTGCTGCGTGAACTCTGCGCGGAGCGGCATGAGCAACTGCCGAGCCAACCATTGGAATCACGTCATTTCAGCAGGTTGTCTCTCGTTGTGGCCGAGTGAGTGACAATTTTCGTCAGCGACGGGTGTCGCAATGAGTCGATCATTCACAGACGACGTCGCTGCGGATGTTGATCGGCGACCCGGGAGATTCTGCGGTCAGTCCGTCTTCGACGCAGCCCGCGGTCGCGACTCCCAGAAAGTCCGAAGAGACCACGAAGACGTCGGTTCCCGGGTCTCCATCGACGTTTCCACGGGCCACCGCGGAGAAGCCACAGAGAGGGCAGACTCCGTAGACGCCCACCGCTACCGGCCCGGGAGCAACCGCGGTCAACCCGGTGAGCGTGCTGCCGACGGTGACGGCCCCGACCCCGGCGAAGTTGGTCAGGTTGGAGACCTGTGCCGCCGAACCATGGCGAAACACGTCGGCCTGGACGCCACATTCGTTGTTCGCCGGAACCGCCACTGCTCCAGTTCTGCTTTCCATGTTTCCCGCCGGGCACGTCCCTCCGCCCCCGAGCACGCCCAGGTCGTAGAGGTACCGGTTGCCCCGCTCCGGTGCGAAGGCCACGTCCCCGGTGTTGAGCGAGTAGCGGTCTTTCTCTGCGAAGTACGCCTTCTGCCCGGTGAAGAGGGTCCGCAGGGCGGTCTTGGCTTCCGATTGCTTCGACCGCGCCTGGAAGCGCATGAAGTTGGGGATGGCGATGGCGGCGAGGACGCCGATGATGGCCACCACAATCATGAGTTCAACGAGCGTGAAACCGCGTCTGACTCGATGCATTTGTCTACCCGCTGGCAATCGAGCCAGTCAAAACAGTTAGTTGCGATGTGCGATTACAACCTCACTGGTATTACATCTCAAGGGGGTGTGTCGAGCAAGCCGAAGGCCAGCTACGAGTTCCCTTGGAACTCAAGGACTTGCATCGTTGAGGAATGACAAAATTCGTCAGGGGGTGCTGTTCAGCGTTTGGGCGGCCGGGGCAGCGTCGGCACCGCCAGCCCCTCGGGCAGCTTCACGTCCACCACCTCCGGCTGGCCCTTGCGCAGCACGTGGTAGCGCAGCGTGTCGCCCGGCTTCAGCGCGCGCAGCGCCGCGGCCACCTGGGCCGTCTCCCAGGCGTCGAGGCCGTTCACCTTCACGATGAGGTCGCCGCCCAGCTTCACCTCGTTGCCTGCCACCACCGCGTCGGCCTCGCCGGCGCGCAGCCCCGCCTCCGCCGCGGCGCTGCCGGGGAGCACCGCCTCCACCAGGAAACCGCCCTCCACGGGCCAGTTGAAGAGCTCCGCGATGTCCTTCGGGATGAAGCGCAGGGTGACGCCCAGGTAGGGCAACGCCTCGTCGAAGAGCCGCGTGCGCACCGTGTTGCTGGGCACCGCGAAGTTGAGGCCCACGCTGCCGCCGGACTTCGACAGCATGAAGCTGGCGATGCCCACCACCTCGCCCTGCTCGTTGAAGATGGGCCCGCCGGAGTTGCCCTGGTTGATGGCCACGTCGGTCTGCACCAGGTGCTGCGGCTGCAGGCCCTTCCGCGGCGAGGTGCGCAGCCCGGAGACCACGCCCACCGTCAGGGAGTGCACCAGCCCGTAGGGCATGCCGATGGCGAACACCCGCTGGCCCACCTTCAGCGCGCCGCTGTCGCCCAGCGTCGCCACCACGGCCTTCTTCGGCGTCTGCTCCACCTTCAGCAGCGCCAGGTCTTCGGTGCGTGAGAGCGACACCACGCGCGCCGAGGCCGAGAAGCCGTCGCGCCAGTACACCTCGATGGCCTCGGCGTCGTCCACCACGTGCGCCGCCGTCACCACGTAGCCCTGCGCGTGCACCAGCACCCCGCTGCCGGTGCTGACGGTGATGCCCGACATCCTGACGTTCTCGGTCTTCACCTCGGTGCGCGCGCCCGCCGCCACCGCCACCACCGAGGGGTCCACCTTCTCGAACAACTCCGGGAGCGCCGCCGGCCCGAGGGCCAGCGCCAGCAGGGCGAGCGTCGTCATGGCGCGCAGTCTACTCGCAGGCGTCGTCGACGCCGCGCGGCGAGACGAGGACCGCGCCGACGCTTTCCACGAAGCAGGCCACCTGCGACTGGATGCTGGCCATGTCGAAGACCACGTAGTGCCCCAGTTCGTGCGGCACGTTCAGGTGCACCGTGCCCGCCGTCACCCCGTTGAGGTTGCCCCGCAGCGGGTAGCTGGCCTGCGCGCCGCGGCCGTCGAGCGCCAGGGTGCGGGGCAGCGTGGCGTCGACGCTCTCGCCCACCAGGGTGGTGGCCAGGGCACCGCCCACGGCGGTCTGCGCCGCCGGGTGGAAGTACCCGTCGAGGATGGCCTGGGGGAGAAAGTACGGCTTCGGCGCGTGCCCCGGGAAGGGCTCGCGGGCCACGTGGCGCGCCTTCGCCACCGGGTCCGTGTAGTCCCACAGCGACTGGAAGAGGTGCAGCAGCGGGTGGGTGCGGGTCAGCGTCTCGCCGTCCTTGAAGTCGAGGAAGAGCTGCAGCGCGGAGCCCAGGTGCGTGGGGTAGGTGGTCTCGGTGGCCACCTCCACCAGCAGCCCGCCCGCGCCGGAGAACACGTAGGCCTTGATGCGCGGGTCCACCGTGGCCACCGGGATGCCGATGGTGCTGCCCATGGAGTGGCCCATGGCCGTCAGCTTCGTCAGGTCGACCTGCGTCTCGCCGCCCGCGGGCACCGGCAGCTTCAGCGTGGTCAGCGTGCGCGTGAGGTAGATGGCCTCCATGGCCGCCACCGACATGTTGTCGATGGTGGAGTCGATGTCTCCGAAGAGGTTGTACAGCTTGAGGCCCGAGGTGTCGGGCGGCGTGTCGCGGTCGCCGTGCAGCGGGAAGTCGAAGCCCATGGTGGCGATGCCGCGCCGCGCGAGGAAGCTCGACGGGCCGCTGCCCTTCGGCGCGTCGCCCTGCTCGGGGCGGGTGGCCGTCTGCGGCAGGGGGCCGCGGTCCATCACCTCCCGGTACTCGCCGCCGCTGCCGTGGAAGTACAGCATCAGGGGCACCCCGGAGGCCGGCGTCGCGCCCCTGGGCATGGCCAACGAGAGGCGCACCGACTGCGTGCCCTGCGGCACCGGCGCCGCGCCGTCGTCGGTCCACACCACCCGGCCCTTGCCGGGCTTCGCGCCGGACTGCACGTGCGGCACGCGGTAGCGCGCGGTGTACAGCACGAAGTCGTCGTACTCCTCCTGGAGGCTCCAGGGCTGCTCCAGCTCGCCCGGCGGCTGCGTCTCCACCCAGGTCGCCAGCCGGTTGAGGATGCTGCCCGGGTCGATGGTGCGGAACACCGTGGCGCCCACCACCCGCTCGCCGGGGAACTTCTTGTCGGAGATGAAGGTGCGCAGCGGCGCCAGCGCCTCCAGGGCCCGCCCGTCGGCTCCGTCGGCGCCCTCCAGCGCGTCGTGGAAGGTGCGCGAGCGCCCCAGGGGCTGGCCGCCGGTGTCCGTGAGGGTGTCGAGCAGCACCACCGCGTACAGCGTGCTGCTGCGCCGCGGGAAGCCCTGCACGCCCAGCACCGAGAGCAGGTTGGCCGGCGCGTAGCTGATGGCGTCGGCGGCGAAGGTGACGTCGAGCGGGAAGCGGCGGCCGTACTCCGGCGAGGCGGGGTCGATGTCGATGAGCTGCACCGCGCCGGCCTCGGTCAGGGAGGCCGCGGTGGTGGGCAGCGAGGCGGGGTCGAGCGCGCCGGTGAAGGTGAAGAAGGCGCCGGCGTTGACGCCCCAGTCGTGCAGCCGCTCATCGACGGTGGTGAGCCACATGCTCAACAGCGCGCCGCGCGGCCCCGGCCAGCGGTCGAAGTCGAAGGAGCCGTCGGCCTGGGCGCGCAACGCGGAGGGCATGGGGACGCTCCAGAAGTCACCGCCGGGCTCGAAGCGCACCTGCGTCGGTCGCTCCACGAAGCCCTGCGGCGTTTCGGAGGGGCAGGCACACAACAGCATCACCAGCAGCAGGGACGTACGGCGCATGACTGCTGCATAGGCGCTGGAGGGCCCGGGCGGGAAGCCTCGAGTGCCCGTCTCCGGTAGAAGCCGCCGCATGGCGTCAGTGGAAGTTCAACGCATCCTCACCCTGGCTGGCGGCGACGCGGTGCGCGCCTACGACATCGTCGAGAAGCAGCTCGCGGTGCTGGTGTTGCGCACCCAGGTGATGTTGTCGCTCTCGGGCATCGTGGTCACCGTCACCGGCTTCTCCGGCCGTACCATCGCGCAGACCGGCACCGTCGCGCGCTCGCTGGTGGCCGCGGGCATCATGGTGGTGCTGCTGTCGGCGGCGGTGGCCATCGGCGGCGTGCTGCGCCTGCGCTGGCTGACGCAGGAGGTGGACGACGACCTCGAGGCGTCGCTCACCCGCATGCTGATGCTCCGCGACTCCAAGTCGCGCTTCCTCTCGGTGGCGCTGACGCTCTTCATCGCGGGCTTCGCCTGCTACTGCGTGGCCATCGCGCTGATGCTGGTGGCCACGCCGCCGCTGCCTACTTGAGCTGCGCCTCCAGCGCGGCCAGGCGCTGCGCGCTCAGCTGGCTCCTGGGCAGCTTCTTCGCGTAGGCCAGCGCCGCTTCGCGGGTGACCCGCGCGGCCGCCGCGTCACCCTGCTTCTCCTGAATGGAGGCCTTCGTCTCGTAGAGGCGCAGGCGCCGCGGCCCCTCCGTGCACCGGGCCAGCGCGCGCCCGATGGCCGCCGCCGCGTCGTCCAGCTGCCCCAGCTCCCGGTACAACAGCGCCAACCGCGCGGGTGGGTTGTAGTCGCGGGGCAGCGCCTTCTCGGACTGCTTCAGCGGGGCCACCAGCCGCTGTGCCTGCCCGGACCTGATGGCCGCCAGCACCCGGTGCGCGTCGAACACCGCGCGCGCCGCCGGCGTGGTGGCCTTCGCGGCCTCGGCGTCGAGGAAGGTGAGCCACTCGGCGGCCAGCGCCTTCGCGCCCGCGTCGTCGCCGGCCTTCTCTCGCTCCTCCACCAGCACCTCGTAGAGGCCGGACACGTCGTCGGGCAGCGCCGGCTCGCTCAGGGCGCGCCGCGCCTCGGGCAGCAGCGTCGCCAGCGCGGCGGTGCGGGCCTGGCCAGGTGGAGACTCCAGGGCGCACCACACGCCGTAGTACACGCCCACCGCGCGGTCCTGCGGAGTGGAGAGGACCGGCAGCGCCTCCAGCACCGCTCGCGTGCACACCTCGTACTGCCTCGCCGTGGAGAGCGCCGCCAGCATCGAGAGCCGCGCCCGGGCGTCGGAGGCGGCGCCGGCCCGCACCGCCGCCTGGTACTTCTCCGCGGCCAGCGAGGCGTCGCCCGCTCCGAAGGCGTCGTCGCCCTCCCGGAGCGCGCCCTCGCCGCCGCGCGCCGCCGTCAGCAGCGCCGCCATCTGGGCCTCGTCGGCGCTGCCCACCCAGCGCAGCACCACGGCCTCCTTCTCGGGGTCGATGAAGAGCAGCGTGGGCCACACGGTGATGGGGAACTTCTCGAGGAAGGTGGCGCTCTTCGTCTTCTCGGTGTCGATGGAGGCGAACACCACGTCGCGCTCGAAGGCCCGGAAGCCCGGCCGGGTGAAGACCTGCTCCTTCATGGCCACGCAGGAGTGACACCACGGGGCCCACGCGTCGACGAAGAGCAGCTTCTTCTGCTTCTTCGCCGCGGCCAGCGCCCGCGGGTAGTCATCGTCGATGAAGCGCGGCCCGGGAGCGGCGGCGGTGAGGGTGACGAGCGTCAGCAGCAGCGAAGACATGTGGTGTGACATAGCAACCGGGCCCGGCCTACGCTTGCGGGCACATGCCATTCGTCACGCGCTTCGACACGGGGAGCATGCGCTTTGGTGTCCTGGGCGCGTTGCTGGTGGCGCAGTACCGGGGGCCGCCGACGTTGGAGGACCTGAAGCGCTCGGCGGTCATCGAAGACGAGCTGCTCGAGCGCTACGAGAAGGTGTCGATGCTGACGGTGGTCTCGAACACCGGCGCCCTGCGCCTGCCGCAGGAGGTGCGCGACTACAGTGTGCAGCTCAGCGCCCGGTTCGCGCCGCGGCTGCGCGGCTCGGCGGTGGTGGTGGTCTCGAAGGGCCTGGGGGCGGCCATGGCGCGCGCCTTCCTCTCGGCCTTCATGTTGCTCTCTCGCGCCGACCTCCCGCTGCGCAACTGCGCGACGCTCGACGACGCCGTCGACTGGCTGCGCGGCCTCCCCGAGCAGGACCCGGAGGTGGCGCGGTCGCTCACCCGCAAGGCGCTCGACGCGTTCCTCGCGGACTGAGGCCCGTCAGGGCGCGAAGGGCGCGGTGGTGATGCGCACCTCGGTGCTGGTCATCAGCTTGTGGATGGGGCAGCGCTCCACCACGTCGTGCAGGCGCTTCTGTTGCTCGACGGTCAGCCCCTCGCCCTCGAAGTGCAGCGTCAGGGAGAGGCCGTACCAGGGCGCGTCCTTGTCGCGCTCGTGGCTGTCGTCGCGCTCCAGCTCGACCACCACCCTGTCGAGGGGGAAGCTGCGCTGCTGCGCGTACCAGTGGGCGGTGAGGGCCTTGCAGGCGGCGAGCGAGGCGTCGAAGAGCTCGTGCGCGCCGGGCTGCGTCGCCGCGCCGCCCTCCTGCGTCTCCACCGGCCACACCGCGCCGGTGGGGAAGGTCAGGCGCTGTCGGGTGCTGCCCTTCGCCTCGGTCTCACTGCGGATGGGGTGCGTCATGTCCGGTCTTCTCCTGGGAAGGGTACGCGGGCCTCGGCGTCGCCGGGCACGGTGGGAAACCGCCGCGCTGTCCAGTCGCGGCGAGCCTGCTCCAGGCGCTCTTTGCGGCTGGAGACGAAGTTCCACATCATGAAGCGGGGCCCGTCCAGCGGCTCCCCGCCCAGCAGGGCGACGCGGCTGACCGTCTTCGCGCGCAGCGCGCCGGCCTCGCCGGTTCGCAGCACCGCCAGCTGTCGCGCGCCCAACGACTCGCCGCCGAGCTCCACGTCTCCCTCCACCACGTACACCGCACGCTCGGGGAAGTCGGCGGGCAGCGGCAGGGTGGCGCCGGGCTGCAGCGTCGCCACCACGTAGGAGAGCGGCGACGACACCTGCACGGGCGAGGTGCGGCCCTCCCACCGGCCCAGCACCACGCAGGCGTCGAGCCCCGGCGCCTCGAGGTGCGGCAACTGGTTGGCGTCGGCGTGCTGGAAGGAGGGCGCGCACTCCTCGAGCGCCGCGGGCAGGCCGACCCAGATTTGCAGGCCGTGCAGCGGCGCGGGCCGACCCAGCAGGTGCGCGGGCGTGCGCTCGCTGTGCACGATGCCGCGGCCGGCCGTCATCCAGTTCACCTCGCCGGGGCGAATCAGCTGCTCGGTGCCGAGGGAGTCGCGGTGCAGCACCTCGCCCTCGAAGAGCCAGGTCACCGTGGAGAGGCCGATGTGCGGGTGGGGCGCCACGCCCCCGTCGGCGGCGCCCGTCGCGGTGTGCGGCCCCATGTGGTCGAAGAAGCAGAAGGGGCCGACGAAGCGGCGCTCGACCTGGGGGAGCGCCCGGGTGACGTTGAAGTCTCCCACCGGCGCGGTCTTACCGTTCAACCTGAGTTCGATGAGCGCCACGGGTCGAACTGTGTAACGCTCGAAACGCGATGGGTAGCGAATACAACCCCGAGCGGCGCATCGAGGGCATCAGGCCGCTGAGTCCGGTCTCGAAGAACGAGGCCACCCAGGCCACCGACGAGACGCTGACCCGGCGGTGGGGCGCGGCGCGCGAGGCGTTGGCCGACGAGCTTCGTCGGGCGCAGCAGCCGAAGCGCAGCTTCAAAGAGCTGCTCAAGCAGCCGAAGTGACGGGCATGAAGGACACCACCATCAGTCGGCGGAGCGAACCGTCGAGCATCCCCGGGTACCGGCTCATTCAGGTCGTCGGCAAGGGCGGCATGGGCGAGGTGCACCAGGCCACGCAGCTCTCGCTGCAGCGCACGGTGGCGGTGAAGCTCCTCAAGAGCGAGCTCGCGAAGGACCCGCAGTTCGTCAACCGCTTCGAGAAGGAGGGCGCCGCGCTGGCGTCGCTGCGGCACCCGAACATCGTCTCCATCGTCGACCGCGGCAACGCCGGAGACACCTACTTCCTGGTCATGGAGTACGTCGACGGGCCGGCGCTGCGCGAGAAGATGCGCGAGCCCGACTTCGACCCGGCCAAGGCGCTCTCGACGTTGCTGATGGTGGCCCGGGCCATCGAGTACGCGCACGGGCGCGGCATCATCCACCGCGACCTGAAGCCCGAGAACATCCTCTTCGACGAGCAGGCCGGCGGCATCCCCAAGGTGACCGACTTCGGCCTGGCGGGCTTCGACGAGACGCACGCCCAGCAGCGCAACCTGACGCAGACGCACGTGGCCATGGGCACCGCGTCGTACATGGCGCCGGAGCAGGCCGTCGACGCGCGCAGCGCCGGGCCCCGCGCCGACCTCTACTCGCTGGGGGTGATGCTCTACGAGATGCTGACCGGCGAGCTGCCGGTGGGCCAGTTCGACCCGCCCTCGGCCAAGAAGCCGGGCGTCGACAAGCGCCTCGACGCCATCGTCGCCCGCTGCCTCAAGCCCTCGCCCGACGACCGCTACCCCAGCGCCGCGGGCCTCATCGCCGACCTCGAGCCGCTGGTGCAGGTCAACAGCAGCTTCCTCACCGCCTCGCGCGAGACGAAGGCGCAGCGCCTGACCCGCCGGGTGCGGGAGGTGACCTGGCGCGTGGGCCGCACGGTGGCCGGGGTGGTGGTGTTGTTGGCCACCTTCCTGGTGGGCGCGGTCTTCATCCGCAGCCGCAGCGAGAGCCGCCCGGTGCCCGCCGGCAAGGCGCTGATGACCGACTTCAAGGCCACGGTGCCCCTCACCTCGGCCGGGCGCGCCGACGAGGCCGCGCGCGAGGGGACGGTGGGCGAAGGGCCCGACGCGCTGACGCTGCTGGCCGACGGGCGCACGCCCGGAGTGAAGGCGGGCGTGGTGACGTACGGGCCGCCGCAGGACGAGCGCGGCGGGCGGCTCACGGTCGACGCCGAGCTGCCCGGCGCCGGGGTGGAGTTCTCGGCGGTGGTGGACACCGAGGCGGTGCAGCCGGGCGCGTTGGAGCCCCTGTGGAAGTTGTTCCGCGGCGAGCGACCAGAGCCGCGCAGCGCGCTGCTGCTGGTGGGCAGCAACGGGCGCTACGTGGCCTTCATCGTCTCCGGCGCCGAGGGCGAACCTCAGCTGGAGTGGAACCTGGGCCCCGACAAGAAGGGACTGATGCAGGCGCCGCTGCTGGTGAAGCTCGAGGGCCAGCGGCTGGCGCTGAAGGTCGACCCCGCCTCGGGGGAGCTCTTCGCGGTGGCGGGTGAGGGCCGCGACGCGCGCGTGCTGGGCGACGGGCTGCGCCTGGGGCCCGGCTGGAAGCAGCTGCTGGGCGGTTCGCCGCGCGCGGCGGTGGGGTGCCTGGAGGGGCGCTGTCGCTTCCAGCAGCTGTCGGCCCGCGGGCTGGAGGTGCCGAAGCCGCCGCCTCCGCCGCCACAGCCAGCGCCGGAAGAGGCGCCGCGTCCGTCGCCCGCGCCGGTGGTGAAGAAGGCGCCGGTGACGAAGTCGTCGCCCGCGCCGGTGGTGAAGAAGCCGGCGCCGCAGCAGAAGAAGAAGTGAGCTTCGTTTCGCCGTGAAAATGACGGCGGCGCGAGCGGGTGGCGCTCATTAGACAGCGTGCCCATGGACCTCGCGCTCATCGACCAGACCGTGCTCATCACCGGCTCCACCGCGGGCATCGGCTTCGCCGCCGCCCAGGCCTTCGCGAAAGAGGGGGCCCGGGTCATCGTCAACGGGCGCACCGGGGCGCGCGTCGAGGAGGCCATCGGGCGGCTGCGCGCCGCGGTCTCCGGCGCGAAGGTGGAGGGCGTCGCCGCCGACGTGTCGACCGCGGAGGGCGTGGACCTCCTGACTGCCGCGCACCCCGAGGTGGACGTGCTGGTGAACAACGCGGGCATCTTCGCGCCCGTGGAGTTCGAGCACATCACCGATGCAGAGTGGCTGCGCTTCTTCGAGACCAACGTGATGAGCGGGGTGCGCCTGGCGCGCCATCACTTCCCGCGGATGCTGGCGCGCAACTACGGGCGCATCCTCTTCATCTCGAGCGAGTCGGCGGTCCAGATTCCCGCGGAGATGATTCACTACGGCACCACCAAGACCGCGCAGCTGGCCGTCGCGCGCGGCCTCGCGGAGCGCACCAGCGGCACGGGGGTGACGGTCAACAGCGTGCTGCCGGGGCCGACGGCCTCGGAGGGCGTGGGGGACTTCGTGCGTCAGCTCGCCGCGGCGCGGGGCGTGAGCTTCGAGGTGATGGAGAAGGAGTTCTTCGCGACGGCGCGCCCCACCTCGCTGCTGGGGCGCTTCATCACCGTCGAGGAGATTGCGAACCTGATTGTGTACCTCGGCAGCCGGGCGGCCAGCGCCACCAACGGCGCGGCGGTGCGCGTCGATGGCGGCGTGGCGAGGAACATCATCTGAGGGCGCCGAGGCCGGGCGTCACAGGCTGCGCTCGAAGACGCGCCACTTCTTGTACAGCTTCGCGCCCATGCGCTCGATGCCGCGGTTGATGGCGTCGTTGTCTTCCAGCGTCCACGACAGCTCGCCCGCCTGGTAGCCGGCGGCCTTCCCGCGGATAGAAATCTCCTCGTAGAGCACGGCGGCCAGGGCCCCGTACTTGCGCGAGGCGCGGAACTCGTTCTTCACCCCCAGGAGGATGAGCCGCGCCTTCTTCGGGCGGTTGAACTTGAGGCGCCACAGCAGCTTCGCGAGGTTGAGTGGGTTCTTCATCAGCTCGCCCTTGAAGTCGTGGATGAGCTCGTTGAGGTCGGGAATCGCGAAGAGCATGGCGGCGGGCTTGCCGTCCACCTCCGCCACGTAGGCCAGCTGCTCGTCGATGAAGAGCTTGTACTCGGTGGCGATGACCTCCAGCTCCTTGTCGGTGAAGGGCGTGAAGTTCCAGTTCGCCTTCCAGGCCTCGTTGTAGATGTCCTGGATGATTTTCGCCTCGCGGCCCATGTGCTTGAGCTCCATGGTGCGCACCGTCACGTTGGGCAGCTCGCGCGTCTTCTTCGCCACCTTGGCCGTGAACTCGTTCATCGGCGTGCTGCTCTCGTAGAGCCAGCCGTAGAGGTCCTTCACCTTCGGGTAGCCGGCCTTCTCGATGAGCGGCCCGATGAAGGGGCGGTTCCAGGTGGTGCCGATGAGCGGGCGCTCGTCGAAGCCCTCGATGAGCGCGCCCACCTCGCCCTTGGAGTCGAGGGTGAAGGGGCCGCGCAGGCGGACCCGACCCTTGCTGCGCGCCCACACCTCGGCCTGCACGAAGAGCGCCTTCGCCACGTCCAGGTCGTCGATGCACTCGAAGAAGCCGAAGAAGGCGGTCTTCGGCTCGTAGGGCCAGGTCTTGTCGTAGTCGAAGTCGACCTGCGCGCTGATGCGGCCCACCGGCGCGCCGTCCTTGAAGGCGGTCCAGGTGGAGACCTCGCCGTGCGCGAGGAAGGGCGACTTCGCGGGGTCGAGCTGCTTGCGGTAGTCGTCGAGGAGCGGCGGGACCCAGTTCCGCTCCTTGTCGACGCCGATGGTCCACGGCACGCGGAGGAAGACTTCCAGCTCTTTCTTGTTGGTGACGGCGCGGACTTCGAGGCTCATGGCCCGCAGGCCTTAAGGCTTCGCCAGCAGCCCGGCAACGACTTGTTGCGCGATGGGGTGGTAGCGCGCGCGGTTGGCCGCGAAGAGGCGCCGGGCGTCTTCGCGCGGCAGGGCGGCGTAGAGCGGCTTGAGGTACTTCATGCGGCCCACCTGCGAGACGAAGGCCTCGGCGGTGGGCAGCACCTGCAGGTGCCCGCTCTGCAGCGCCAGGGTCAGCCAGGCGCAGAGGACCTCGGCGTTCTTCGAGGTGGACAGCGAGAAGCGGGCGTCGAGCTCCGCCAGCCGCGCCGGGCCCAGCGTCCGCGGGGTGGCGTCGAGGAAGAGCTGCCACTCGGCGGTGCTCCAGGCGGCGGTGTCGGCCACCTCCGGCAGGGTGCCGACCACGCGCCGCAGCGCCTCGAGGCGCGAGGAGCCCGAGGCCGGCGCGTTGTCGGGGACGCCGGCGCCGTCGAGCCAGCGGTCGGCGTCGACGCGGGCCAGCAGGCCCGGCGCCTGCGCCTCGACGTGGCGGAGGAAGTCGTCGGTGTCCGCCGCCTGGAAGCGGTGCGCGGCGAGCCAGCGCTGGAGCAGCCCGTCGAAGGCCTCTCGGCCCAGCGCCACCTCGAGGGTGCGGAGGAAGAGGTAGCCCTTCTCGTAGGGCACCACGCTGAAGGCCTCGTCGGGGTCGATGCCCTCCAGCTTCGTGCGCAGCCTGGTCAGCTCCGGCGCGCCGGCCGCCTCGAAGCGGGCCACGGCGGCGTCGAGCTCCTTGCGGCCCAGCGCGGCGTGCAGCGCGGCCACCTCCGGGCCCTCCAGCGCCTCGAGGATGCGGCGCTCCGCGAACACCGTGAAGCCCTCGTTGAGCCAGAAGTGTTCGGCGGTGGTGTTGGTGACCAGGTTGCCGGTCCAGGAGTGGGCCAGCTCGTGCGCCAGCACGTTGACCAGGCTCCGGTCGCCGGCCAGCAGCGTGGGGGTGAGGAAGGTGAGCCGCGGGTTCTCCATGCCGCCGTAGGGGAACGACGGCGGCATCACCAGCAGGTCGAAGCGCTCCCAGTCGTAGGGGCCGAACAGCGCCTCGGCGGCGTGGAGGTGTCGCTCCACCTCGGCGAACTCCCAGGCCGCGCGCTCCAGCACGCCGGGCTCGGCCCACACCTGCGAGCGCGGCGAGAGCGCCTTGCAGGCCAGGTCACCCACCGCGAAGGCCAGCAGGTACGGGGGAATGGGCTGCGGCATCTCGAAGTGGAAGCGGCCGTCGGCCCCGCGCGGTCGGGGCGCGGCGGCCATCACCGCGGTGAGCCCGGCCGGCACCTCCAGCGACGCGTCGAAGGTGACGCGGCGCGAGGGGGTGTCCTGCAGCGGCACCAGGGAGCGGGCGTGGATGGCCTGACACTGAGAGAAGAGGTACGGCTGGCGCCCTCCGTGCGTCTGCGCGGCGTCGAGCCACTGCAGCGCCGAGGCCTCCGCGGAGGTGCGGTAGCGCAGGGTGAGCGCGCCGACGCCCGCGGGCAGGTGCACGCGCAGCGGCGTCCCCAGCACCGCGTCGGTGGGCAGCGGCGCCCAGCGCAGGGGCGCTCCCTCGGCGGAGGTGACGGCCTCGACGTCGAGGCCGCGCGCGTCGAGGTCCAGCGGGGTGGCGGCGGCCGTCGGCGCCTGCAGCCGCAGGGTGACCTCGCAGTGCAACCGGCGCTGCGCGAAGTCGACGCGGGCGCGCCAGGTGAAGTGCTGGATGACGCTCTGCGCGTCGTCGGTGACGGAGTGGGGGTCGATTCTCATGTGGAGGCCCTCGTGGGGGTGGGGTTCAACGCGGCTTCATCGCGCGCGCGTCGAGGCTGTACTTCTTCACCAGTCGCTCGATGGACTTGCGGTGCAGCCCTGACTCGCGCGCCGCCCGGCTGATGTTGCCATCGCAGCGCTTGAGCACCGAGGTGAGGTACTCGCGCTCGAAGTTCTCCAGCAGCTGCTCCTTGGCGTCCTTGAACGAGAGCAGCTCGTTGAAGGGCAGCGGCTGGTCGACCTGCTGGCCCTGCACGCGCGCGGGGAGGTGCTGCACCTCGATGTTGGGCCCGTCGGCGAAGGTCAGCACGTGGCTGAGGACGTTCATCAGCTCGCGGACGTTGCCTGGCCACGGGTAGCCCTGCAGCACCGCCATGGCCTGGGCGCTGACGCGCTTCTTGCCGTGGCGCGCGACGAGGTCGGGGTCCGCCAGCTCCTTGCGGATGATGAAGGGGATGTCTTCGCGGCGCTGGCGCAGCGGAGGGAGCTGGATGGAGATGACCGAGAGTCGGAAGAAGAGGTCTTCGCGGAAGGCGCCGGCGTCGATTTCCTTCTGGAGGTCGCGGTTGGTGGCGGCGATGACGCGCACGTCGACCTCCTCGGTCTCGTTGCCGCCCACGCGCCGCACCTCCCGGTTCTCCAGCACGCGCAGCAGCTTGGGCTGGAGGTCGGTGCGCAGCTCGCCCAGCTCGTCGAGGAAGATGGTGCCCTGGTTGGCGCGCTCGAAGGCGCCGGGCCGCGAGGCCACCGCGCCGGTGAAGGCGCCCTTCTCGTGGCCGAAGAGCTCGCTCTCGATGAGGTTGGGCGGGATGGCGCCGCAGTCCAGCACCACCATGGGGCCCTTCTTGCGGCCGGACAGCTCATGGATGGCGCAGGAGACCAGCTCCTTCCCGGTGCCCGTCTCCCCCTGGATGATGACGGACACGTCCATGGGCGCGATGCGCTTGATGAGCCCGAACACCTGCCGCATCTTCACGCTCTGGCCCACCATGCCGCACAGCTCGCCCTCGCGGTCGGGCTCCACCGGCACCTCTTCGTCCAGGGGAGCGAAGGTGATGACGGAGGAGCCGGCGCGGATCTGCGAGCCCGGGGACAGGTAGGCCCTTTCAATGCGGCGGCCGTCCAGGAAGGTGCCGTTGGTGGAGCCCAGGTCCACCAGGAGGTGGCCGCGCTCGGTGTATTGCACCTCGAAGTGGTGGCGGCTGGCGGTGCGGTCCTCCACCAGCACCAGGTCGTTGCCCGGGTGGGCCCCGCAGCGCAGCCGCTCCTTGTCGCTGACCATGGAGCGCCCGGTGTCCGGCCCCGACGTCACCAGCAGCCGGCACTTGTGCAGCTTCACGCTGGCGCGCGGCTCCACCACCAGTGTCTCCCCGAGCAGGGGGGACTGGGAGGACAGCTCGAGGCCGACGTCTCCGGGGTTGGTGTGGATGTCGTCGGGATGCGGGTTGGGTGCGGTCATCAGTGAACGCGAGGATAGCAAAGGGTGCCCACGTGCCGTGCCTCCACGCCCGTGCGTGCTAGTGTCCCGCGCCCCGCATGCCCCCCCGAAAAGCCCAGCCGAAGAAGGCGCCCGTCCCGCCTGGCGCACAGGCACCCGAGCGCGGTGACGCACCGCGACCCAAGCGGCCCCGCGCGAAGAAGACCGTGGCCATCCTGTCCCGCAAGCGCTCGCTGTACTCGACGCGCCGGCTGGTGGAGGCCATCAAGGCCCGGGGGCACCGGGCGCTCGTGTTCGACACGCTGCGCTGCTGCCTGCTGCTGGCCCGCGGCCAGCCGCGCATGACCTACCGCGGCGCGGAGGTGAAGGGCGTGGACGTGGTGATTCCGCGCATTGGCGCGTCCATCACCGCGTACGGCCTGGCGGTGGTGAACCACTTCGAGATGATGGACGTGCCGGTGCTCAACCCGCCCACGGCCATCGCGCGCAGCCGCGACAAGCTGCGCGCGCTCCAGTTCCTCGCCCGCGCGGGGCTGGACATGCCCCGCACGGTGATGGCGCACGACCGCGGCAACGTGCGCAAGCTGGTGCAGGAGGTGGGCGGACTGCCCGTCATCATCAAGCTGATCAAGGGCACCCAGGGCGTGGGCGTGATGATCGCCCACACGCTGCCGGAGGTGCAGACCATCCTCGACACCTTCTGGGACCTGGGCCAGGAGATCGTCCTCCAGGAGTTCGTCGCGGAGAGCGAGGGCCGCGACGTGCGCGCGCTGGTGGTGGGCGACACCGTGGTGGGCGCCATGCGCCGCAAGGCGAAGAAGGGCGAGTTCCGCTCCAACATCCA
>CALNBU010000369.1 GCA_937875615.1 uncultured Archangium sp. | reverse complement strand
GCTCGACGAGGCGCGCACGGTGCGGGAGATCGCGAAGTACGCCGGCTTCGTCGCCCGGGAGTTCGCCGACGAGGTCGAGCTCTGGGCCACCGAGAACGAGCCCTTCGCGCTGGTGCTGCCCGGCTACCTGCCCCCCACGAAAGATCGCGTGAATCCCCCCGGCCTCTCGTACCGCTTCAGCCAGGTGCGGCAGGTGATGCGGTCGCTCATCTACGGGCACGCGCGCATGTACGACGCGGTGAAGGCGAACGATCCGACCTCGAAGGTGGGCCTCGTCTACTCGCTGGCGCCGGTGAAGCCCGCCGACCCCGACAACGAGCTCGACGTGAAGGCCGCGCAGAACACCTTCTACCTCTACAACACCGCCTTCATGGACGCGGTGGTGAAGGGGCTGCTCGACGAAGATCTCAACGGCCGCCCGGACGTCCCCGAGCCGCTGCCTGAGCTCGTCGACCGCATGGACTGGATAGGCATCAACTACTACACGCGCATCACCGTGCAGGGCCGCAACTCGGCCCAGCTGCCGGAGCTCTCCGCCATCTCCAACTTCGACCCGCTCACCCTGGTGCCCTGGGAGGACTACCCGCGCGGCCTCTACGAGATGGAGCGGCACGTCCAGGAGCGCTACGGCCTGCCCAGCTACGTCACCGAGACCGGCACCGATGGCGCCACGGATCCCGAGCGCATCTCCCGCTGGCTGGTCACCGCGCTGGAGTGGACGAAGCGGGCCATCGCCGACGGCGCCGACGTGCGCGGCTTCTATTACTGGTCGCTGATGGACAACTACGAGTGGAACCACGGCATGGCCATGCGCTTCGGCCTCTTCGAGGTGGGCGACGACGGGCCGAAGACCCGCACCGCCCGCGCCGCCGCGCAGCTGTACCGGGGCATCATCGACGAGCGCGACGTCGACGCCGAGCTGCTCCGCCGCTACCCGCCGGAGTGACGGGCGTCACCTCGCTGTCACTTCGTCACCGAGTTGTTGCAGAGGCGTGCCGGAGCCGTGGCGATCGAGCCCTACACCGCGCCCCATGCACCTGACCGGTGTCCTCCTCCT
Organism: uncultured Archangium sp.; assembly: GCA_937875615.1. Classification (GTDB taxonomy): domain Bacteria; phylum Myxococcota; class Myxococcia; order Myxococcales; family Myxococcaceae; genus Archangium_A. The sequence goes on along the minus strand of CALNBU010000369.1, from coordinate 1,115 downwards.
GACAGCCCTGTCGTCGACCGATGGCGGCGCGCCCGTCGAGGTGGACGCGCGCTTCGGCGAAGGGGTGACGGTGAAGCTGGGGCCGCAGGTGCAACTGCAGGTGCGCGGCCGGGTCCAGGCCCAGGCGCTCTTCGTCATCCCCGGCGAGGCCAGCGACGTCGACGCGCAGCAGACCGGCTTCGTCCGCCGCGCGCGACTCCAGCTCAAGGGGCAGCTCCCCTGGCAGCTCAGCTTCACGCTGCAGCTGGGCTTCGCCCCGCTCGACATGGAGGCGCACCAACCCAGCGTGCTCCGGGACCTCTTCGTCGCCTGGACTCCGCTGAGGGATCTGAACCTCCGCGTGGGGCAGATGAAGGTGCCCTTCGACGTGCAGCGCGTGGTGTCGTCCAGCGCGCTGCAGTTCGCCGACCGCTCGCTGGTGACCGCGGAGCTGAACCTCGATCGCGACGTGGGGCTGGTGGCGTACTCGGACGATCTGCTCGGCTGGGGGCGGAGGCTCCGCTACGCCGTCGGCCTCTTCGGGGGAGACGGCCGAAACCGGCTGGGCACCAACACCGGCCTGCTCTACGTGGCCCGGCTGCGCTTCGCGCCGCTGGGCGAGCTGAATGACCGGCAGGAGGGAGACGTGGAGCGCGCGCGCCGCTTCCGCTTCGCCCTGGGTGGCGCGGTGGCGCGCAACGTGGCCACCGACCGACCGCGCAGCACCACCGGCGTGCCACTGGAGCTGGCGCCCAACTCCTACACGCACCTCACCGGAGATCTCCACGTCAAGGCCTTCGGCCTCTCCCTCCTCGCCTCGGTGTCCTGGCGACAGGCAGATCTCCATCGGGATCCTTCCACGGGGCTGCTCTCCGCGACGCGCCGCGGGCTGGCCGGCTCGACGCCGGTGACGGAGTACTCGAGATCGGGCTGGGGCTTCTTCGTGCAGGCCGGAGCCTTCGTCACCGACTGGCTGGAGCTGGTGCTCCGCTACGGAGATCTCCGCCCCATCACGCCCACCGATCCCTCGTTCTCACGACAACGGGAGCTGGGCGGCGGGCTGAACTTCACGATCTTCCGCCACGATCTCAAGCTGGTGACCGACCTCTTCTGGATCGACGACGGCCACGGCCGCG
>CALNBU010000368.1 GCA_937875615.1 uncultured Archangium sp. | reverse complement strand
AGCGCCGTCAGCACCTCATCCCAGGTCGCGAAGCGCGCGTCGGTACCGCGGGCCATGCAGCGGTCGATGACGCGGGTGAAGCGCCGGGGGAGGTCGGGGCGCAGCTGCTCCAGCGGGGCCGGGGCGGGGCCGTCGAAGAAGCCGTGCAGCTCCGCGAGGCTGCGCGCCTCGTTGGGCAGCCGGCCGGTGAGCAGCTCGTAGAAGGAGGCGCCCAGCGAGTAGATGTCGGCGCGGGCGTCGAGCGGCTGGCCGCGCGCCTGCTCCGGCGACATGTACGGGGGCGTGCCCATGATCTCCCCCGCCATGGTGAAGGAGGGCAGCACGCCAGACGTGGCGGGCCCGGCGGCGGGGAGCCCCGAGGCCGCTTCTTCCTGACTGCGCACCGGGGCCGCCAGCCCGAAGTCGGCGAGGTGGGCCAGCCCGAAGCGGTCGAGCAGCACGTTGGAGGGCTTGATGTCGCGGTGCACGATGCCGAGGCGGGTGGCCTCCCGGAGCCCGAGCGCCAGCCCGTGCATGTGCGTCAGCGCCTGGGTCCAGTCGAGCGGCGCGCGGAGCTCGGCGAGCGAACCTCCGTCGACCAGCTCCATCACCATGTACAGCGTGCCCGCGGCCTCGCCGACGTAGAAGACCTGCACCACGTTGCTGTGCGTCACCCGCGCCTGGGCCCGCGCCTCGCGCAGGAAGCGCTCGCGGAAGCCCGGCGTGCGCGCCAGCTCGGGGAGGATGACCTTGAGGGCCACCGGGCGGTCGAGGGAGGTGTCGTGGCCCAGGTACACCGCGCCCATGCCTCCGCGGGAGAGCTCCCGTTCGACCCGGAAGTGGTGCAGCGCCGGCGGCAGCGGCACCGCGTCGGCCCGTCGCTCCGCCGGGATGTGGGTGGCGGGGAGCGTCTCGCTCACGGCAGCTCCCGACGAACGATGGCGTCCTTGAGCGGCCCCAGCAGGGCCAGCAGCTCACCCTGCTCCCGGGCGGGCACGCGCGCGGCCTCCAGCGTGGAGATCAGGTGCTGGACCAGGACGTCGAACTGCTCGCCGGTGATGGTGAGGTGCCGGTGGGCGCGCTCCATGTCGCGGCCGGTGTAGATGCAGTCGCCGCCGGTGGCGACGCAGATGAACTCGATGAGCCGGGTGCGCACGCGGGGCAGCGCGCTCCCGGCCCAGGTGTAGTTGATGCGCTCATCGGAGAAGGCGCGCTCCAGCAGGCCCTCCACCACCAGGGTGATGGCCGGCAGCCCGCCCAGGCGCGTGTACAGCGAGGGGAGGTCGGCGGTGTCTGTCGGGGTCTCCGTCGACGGCGCCGCGCCGGCGGCCTCCGCGCGGTGCGATGCCGACGTCGCGGCGCAACCGGCCATCCCACCCAGCATGAGGCTCAACATGACTCGAATCAGGGCGCACCTCCTCCGACGTTTCACCCTACCAGCTTGGAGGAAAGGGTCTGCCGTCGCTTCGTCGTGGTGGGTACGGGGCCGCGCCGGGTGTGTTTCGCGGCGGCTCGGGGGCGGCGTCGCTGACGACC
>CALNBU010000367.1 GCA_937875615.1 uncultured Archangium sp. | reverse complement strand
CGACGTGGCCGACGTGGCCGACGCGGAGGCCTTCCAGCCGCAGGAAGACCTCAAGCTCTCCGGTGACGTCGACGACAACAAGCCCTTCGGCGGCGCCGAGCGCGAGGGCTTCGGCGAGTACGGCGACATGGACGACGACGGCTACAACGCCTGAAGGAACGAAAGGAACCAAACATGAGCACTGTCACCACTGACAAGAAGAAGGGCCCGCCCCGCAAGCAGGATGAAGGGCCCGACATGGATGGCGACGACAAGCGCGGTTCGCGCGGCTTCGCCCGCCGGAAGGTCTGCCGCTTCTGCGCCGACAAGAACGCGAAGGTCGACTACAAGGACCAGTCGACGCTCAAGTACTTCGTCACCGAGCGCGGCAAGATCATCCCCCGCCGCATCTCCGGCAACTGCGCGCTCCACCAGCGCTCGGTCGCCAAGGCCGTGAAGCAGGCTCGCGGTCTGGCGCTCATCCCCTACCTGGTGCTCGCGAGCTAAGCCATGAAAGTCATTCTCCGCGAAGACGTGTACAACCTGGGCAAGTCCGGCGAGCTGGTCAGTGTGAAGAACGGCTATGCCCGGAACTTCCTGCTCCCCCGCAACCTCGCGCTGATGGCCAGCGAAGCCAACGTGCGCCAGCTGGAGCACGAGAAGCAGGTCATCGAGCTGCGCCAGAAGAAGCTGAGGGGCGAGGCGCTGGCCGAGTCCAAGAAGCTCGAGGGCGTCAAGATCACCATCAAGCGCAAGGTCGGCGACCAGGACAAGCTGTTCGGCTCCGTCACCGCGCTGGACATCGCCGAGGCGCTGGCCGCGGCGGGTCACAAGGTGGAGCGCCGCCTCATCCACCTGCCCGAGCCCATCAAGGCCATCGGCAGCTTCCCGGTGGAGCTGCGGCTGCACCGCGACGTCACCGCGACGCTGTCGGTGAACGTCGAGGGCGAAGCGCAGGCCTGAGGCTGTCCTTCACGTACTCTCCAGGGCCGCGCGCTTCGTGTTGGGGCGCGCGGTTTCTTTTTTGTAGGGAGGTGCACCTCACATGAGCCAACCCGCTCCGTTCCAAGACGTCACCGCCGAGCGCGCGGTCCTGGGCTGCGTGCTCCAGGACAACGGGGTCCTCGACCGGGTGCAGGAGGTCCTCACCGCCGAAGACTTCGCCATCCCCGCCCACGCGGACGTCTTCCGCGCCTTCGCGGCGATCCACAACCGCAACGAGCACATCGATCCGCTCACCGTCTCCGAGCAGCTGAAGATCGACGGGAAGCTGCAGGCCGCGGGCGGACCGGGCTACGTGGCCGGGCTCCAGCAGGCGGTGCCCTTCGCGGAGAACGCCGCCGACTACGCGCGGATCATCAAGAACCAGGCGACCCGGAGATCCCTGGCCGGCGCCGGTCGGGAGATCCTCGACCTCGCGAGCCAGGAGACCGGCGACGTCGCCGAGCTGCTCGACGAGGCGGAGCGGAAGGTCTTCCTCATCGCCGAGAAGCAGCACAAGGGCGACCTGCGGCCCATGACCGAGCTCATGGACGAGGCCCTCGCGCTCCTCGACAAGATGAAGAACAGCGAGGGCGCCATCACCGGCGTCTCCTCCGGCTTCGTCGACCTCGACAACCAGCTCACCGGCTTCCACGGAGGAGAGCTCATCGTGCTCGCCGCGCGCCCCGGCATCGGCAAGACCTCGCTGGCCATGAACTTCGCGCTGCACGTGGCGGCGAAGGAGAAGCTGCCGGTGGCGGTGTTCTCGCTCGAAATGCCCTCGGTGCAGTTGCTGACCCGTATGTTGGCCACCCACGCCAAGGTCGACGTGAAGAAGCTGCGCGGCGGTCGGCTCTCGCCCGCCGACGAGGAGCGCATCGCCGAGTCGGCCAGCGAGCTCTACAACACCAAGCTCTTCGTCGACGACTCCGGCGGGCTGAGCTCCTTCGAGCTGCGCGCCAAGGCCCGGCGCCTCAAACAGAAGGAGGGTCGCCTGGGGTTGATCGTCATCGACTACCTCCAGCTGATGAAGCAGGGCGGCCGCGTAGAGAGCCGCCAGCTGGAGGTCGCCGAAATCTCCCGCGCGCTCAAGCAGCTCTCCAAGGAGCTCGACGTCCCCATCATCGCGCTCTCTCAGCTCAACCGTAAGGTGGAGGAGCGTTCGAGCGGCAAGCCGATGCTGTCGGACCTCCGTGAGTCCGGCGCCATCGAGCAGGACGCCGACGTGGTGATGTTCATCCACCGCGAGTCCCAGGACGAAGAGGGCGCGCCGCCCAGCGACCGCAACGACGTCATCCCGGTGGAGCTGATCGTCGCCAAGCAGCGAAACGGCCCCATCGGCTCCGTCGACCTGCTGTTCATGAGCGCCTACACCCGCTTCGAGAGCCGCGTGCAGAACTGGCAGGCCGACGCATGAAGCCCCTGGTCAAGAAGGTGCTCATCGTCGACGCCGTCCTCCTGACGCTGGGGTTGCTCTACCTCTTCCTCCTCTACCTGGCGCCCTCCCCCACCCCGGGCGCCTTCGTGGTCGATCTCGAGGGGCTGCGCCGCGTGGCCGCCGCGCCGGACGAGGCGCTCCCCACCGCGGTGCGGGCGCTCAAGGTCGCCGACGGGAAGATGCCGGCCTTCGCCTCCGTCGCTGGCGGAGGCTTCCACTCCGATCCGTGCGTCTACACCGCCTTCCAGGTGGTCACCCCCGACGCGGGCACGGTGATCATCGACACCGCCTTCTCTCCGGGCGGCGCCCCGTCGCTGGAGCCGCTGCTGACCGCCTACTCCGACGAAGCCTTTGCCCGGCTGGAGTCGGCGATGCGCGGCGCCGCGGCCATCGTGCTGACGCACGAGCACCTCGACCACCTCGGCGGGCTGGCCGGCTCACAGCACTTCCCGGAGCTGTCGTCGGGGCAGATCCTGATGACCCCCGAGCAGCTCGCCGCCGCCGTGGCCGACCCCCTCACGCCCTTCACCGAGGCCCAGGCGAAACAGGTGACGCCGTTGGTCTACGACACCCTGTACCGCGTCGCCCCCGGCGTGGCGCTGCAGCGGGCCCCCGGCCACAGCCCCGGCACGCAGCTCGTCTATGTGCGCCTGGCCGACGGCCGGGAACTGCTCTTCACCGGCGACATCGCCTGGCACGAGGACAGCATCCGCCAGGTGCGCGGGAAACCCCGGCTGGCGGCGGCGATCATCAAGGAAGACCGCCAGGCGGTGGTGGATCAGCTCGCGGCGCTCGAGGCGCTCTCCCGGGCCCACCCCTCGCTGTTGATCGTGGTGGCGCACGACGCCGACAACTACCGGCGCGTGCTCGCCTCGGGGCTGGTGCAGGAGGGCTTCGTCGACTGACGCTTCAGTCACTTGCGAGGAGGCCCCAAGGTGACTTAGGGGCTTGCTGGCCATGACCGTACCAGTCATCACCGATCCGCAGCAGGTGCCCGACTACGCCCCCTCGGCGTTCCAGAAGTGGGTGGAGTCGCTGTTGGTCGACCCCCGCGACGCGGTCTTCTTCCGCCTCTGGCTGCGGCACGCGCTGCTGATGGTCCCGCTGATCACCGTCGGCTACGTGTACTTCACCTGGTGGTGGGCGCCGGTGCTGTGGGCCGTGCAGCTGGCGTGGCTCGCCCCGCCGACCATCCTGATGCTCCACTGCACGATGCACCGGCCGTTCATCAAGTCGCCGCGGTGGCTCAGCCGGGTCATCCCCTTCACCAGCAGCCTGATGTTCGGCATCCCCACCGGCTACGCCGAGCACCACGTGGGCATGCACCACGTGGAGAACAACCTCCGCAATGATCTGTCGAGCACCATGCGGTACCAGCGAGACAGCTTCATCGACTGGCTGGCCTACTTCGGGCGCTTCCTCTTCCTCACCCACCTCGACCTGACCCGCTACTTCCTGCGCAAGCACCGCCCGGTGATGGCGCAGCGGGCGATGGCCGGCGACGCCCTGCACGTGCTGGTGATCATCGCGCTGAGCTTCGTCAACTGGCGCGCCACGCTGGTGGCCTTCGTGGTGCCCTACTTCTTCATCCGCGCGGCGATGATGATCGGCAACTGGGGCCAGCACGCCTTCGTCGACCCCTCGCGGCCCGGCGACTCGTACGTGAACTCGGTGACGTGGATCAACACGCCCTACAACAAGCGCTGCTTCAACGACGGCTACCACATCGGCCACCACGTGAAGCAGAGCCGCCACTGGACCGAGATGCCGAAGGACTTCCTCGACAACCAGGACCGCTACTTCAAGGAGGGCTGCGTGGTCTTCGAGGGCCTCGACAACTTCACCACCGCGCTCCTGCTCTTCGCGAAGGGCTACAAGACGCTGGCGAAGCACTTCGTGCGGCTGCCCGGCGACACGCGCACCGACGAAGAGGTGATCGCGTTCCTGAAGAGCCGCACCCAGCGCATCCCCGACGAAGTCGCCGAGGGCGCCGTGATGAATGCCTGATAGCCTGCGCTCCGTGCCGTCGACCGCCCGCATCGACCTCGACTTTCGTCACCGACTGGTGCTGGTGGTCGACGACGATGAGCCGACGCGGGGCCTGCTCCGCGACCTCTGCGAGGCCCAGAACTTCAGGGTGATCCAGGCCGCCGACGGGGCCGAGGCGGTGGAGCAGATCGCCGCCCACACCCCCGACCTGGTGCTGCTCGACCTGATGATGCCCATCCGCGACGGCTTCGCGGTGCTGAAGTGGGCGCGGGAGACCGAGCGCTTCCGGGAGCTGCCGATCATCATCCTCACCGCCGCCGGAGAGATGGACGGGAAGATCCGCGGCATGGAGCTCGGCGCCGACGACTTCGTCACCAAGCCCTTCAAGCTGATCGAGCTGCAGACGCGCATCAACTCGGCGCTGATGGTGCGCGAGTACCGCCGCCGACTGTTCGACGCGGAAGAAGAGCTGGCCACGCTGCGCGCGGTGGATCCGCTGACCGGCGCCGGCACCTACTCCCAGCTCAAGGCCTCCCTC
>CALNBU010000366.1 GCA_937875615.1 uncultured Archangium sp. | reverse complement strand
GGGGTGCGCGTCGAAGAGGGCGTCGGCGGCGCGCCGCACCTCGGGGTCCCCACCGATCACCCGCGCGCGCACCAACTGCCGCACCGGGTGGTAGGTGACGCGGGGGATCGGCTCGCCGCGCGTCACCGGACCAGCGTCGAAGCCGGCGGCGTTGAAGATGGCGAACAGCGTGAACACCCGCTCGTCGTTCCGCAGCTCGACGCCCTCACCGGTGTACAGGCTGGCGAACCAATCGCCCTTGCTGGCGGCGAAGGCAGACGACGACAACACGAGGCACAGACACGCGACACGGGCGAACATGACCTTGGGAGGTAGCCCACGGCGGCGGAGGCAGCAAGCGCCAAACCCCACCACCTACAGGTGGGTGACCAGGGCCTTGAGCGCCTCCCGATTGGCCGCCACCTTGCCGCCGAAGCTGGTGCAGATGGCCATCAACAGCTTCATGCAAGCCTGCGGCTTGGAGAGCATCAGCTTCTGGAAGTCGACCTGACGGATCTCGAAGGCCGAGACCGCGGTGGCGGCGGTGGCGGTGCACTGGCGCTGGCCCGGGTTGATCAACGCCAGCTCGCCCAGCCAGTCGCCCGGGCCCAGCTCGCCCAGCGAGGTGTCGCCACGCTCACCCCGCGCCGAGAGCGCCACCCGGCCTTCGCCGATCACCAGCATGGAGTCCGACACCATCGACTCCGCGAAGATGGGGCTCCCCGGCGGGTAGCTCTTCGCGTGGCTGATGCCAGCGAGAATGCCGATGCCGGTGTCGGTGAAGCCCGACAACAGCGCACACTGGCGAAGCACCTCAGCGGCGGTCATGGGGGCGGGACGCTAGCACGCGGAACGTAGACCGCCGCTTTTGCGCACCTCAGGCGACGACGCAGCTCTCTTCGGCCGCCCTCAGCTCTGGAATGGGCAGCGTGGGCAACGAGCGCACCGCCAGCTGACGGCCGCCGAGCGCGCTCTGCGACGCCGCCTCGATGTGCACCGTCACCATGGCCCCGATGGGCGCGTCACCGTCGAAGTTCACCACCCGGTTGTGCGGCGTCCGTCCGAAGCGGCGATCGGGGTTGGTGCGCGAAGGGCCCTCCACCAGCACCTCCACCGACTGGCCCACGTGCTGCGACATCACCTTGAGGCTCACCTGCTTCTGCAGCGCGTTGAGCCGCTCCAGGCGCTTCACCTTCACCTCGTGCGGCACCACGCCCCACTCCGCCTCCTTGATGCCCGCCACCGTCCTGGGGCGCGGCGAATACACGAAGGCGAACTGGCCGTCGTATTCCACCTGGCGGCACAGCTCCCAGGTCTTCTCGAAGTCCTCCTCGGTCTCGCCGGGGAAGCCCACGATGATGTCGGTGGTCACCGCGATGCCCGGCCGGGCCTCGCGCAGCCTGCCCAGGCGCTCGAGGTAGTCCTCGATGGTGTAGTCGCGCTTCATGCGCTTGAGCACCGGCAGCGAGCCGCTCTGCACCGGGAGATGGAAGTGCGGCATCAGCTTCGGCTCCACCCGGAAGGCGTCGATCAGCTCGTCGCTCAGATCGTGCGGGTGGCTGGTGGTGAAGCGCACCCGCTCGATGCCCGGCACCTGCGCGCAGCGCAGCAGCAGCTGCGCGAAGGACACCCCGCCCAGGTAGCTGTTGACGTTCTGGCCCACCAACGTCACCTCGCGCACCCCCACCGTGGTGAGCGCCGCGACCTCGTTCAACACCTCGGTGAAGGGGCGGCTCACCTCGCGGCCGCGGGTATGGGGCACCACGCAGAACGAGCAGACGTTGTCGCAGCCCTTCATCACCGTGACGAACTCGGTGCAGCGGCCCAGCGAGCTCTTCGGGTCGGCGCGCGGGAAGACGTAGTCTTCGGAGTCGACCCAGGCCGTCTCCACCACCCGCACCTGATCCTGCTCCACGCGGCCCACGATGTCTGGCAGCCGCCCGATGGCGTCGGGGCCGAAGACGAAGTCGACGTAGGGCACCTTGTCGAGGATCTTCTGTTTCTCCTGCTGCGCGACGCAGCCGCCCACCCCGATGAGCGCGCCGCGCTGCAGCTTCACCTGCCGGTAGCATCTTGTCCTCCGCCTTCTCGCGGATGGAGCAGGTGTTGAGGATGATGAGGTCTGCGTTGTCCGCCACCGGCGTCGGTGCGTACGACATCCCCGCGAGCGCCTCGCCCATGCGGTTGGTGTCGTTGACGTTCATCTGACAGCCGAAGGTGTGAATGAAGTACCGCTTCATGTGCTTCCCTTCTCGCGGCAGGCGGGGGCCGAAGTCAACGGGCTGCCTCACGGACGCGCGCCGACGGCTCCTGTTGACGGAGCGCCTCCCACAGGAGCGGCAGCTCTTTCGGGGGCTTGCGCTTGAGCGCCTCCACCGCGGCCAGTCGCTTCTCCTCGGCGTCGCGGAGCCGCTCTCCGACCGCGTCGTCGCCGCACCGGCGGATCTCGGGGGAGACCGCCAGCAGCTGGAGCTCTACGTCCCGGAGGCGCGCTTCGGTGAGCCGCCGCGCCTCCTTCGCGCGCAGCAGGAAGGCCTCGAGATCATCGGGGAATTCGCTCTTCTCCGCCCGCGCCACGGCGATGGCGTCCTCGGCCAGGCGCACCAACTCCACCGCGCCACACAGCTCCCGCCCGGTGGTGAGCGCCGCCGTGGGACCGGCGTCCACCGAGGCCTCCGCCGTCGCCTTCGCCCAGGCCGCCAGCTGTCGCGCCACCACCGCCGAAGAGAAGAGCTGCCGGCGCTCGGCGCGGATCTGCGTCCACCGGCGAAGCACCAGCGGGTCCGGCTGGGAGGCGTCCCACATCCGCTGGTACTCGGCCGAGGCGCGCTCCAGCTGCCCGGTGAGATCCAGCAGCACCGCCAGGGTCAACACCAGCTGCGCGTCGCTGGCCTGCGCCCGCAGCGCCTCCACCCGCGTCGCCACCTCGTACTCCGCGACCGGCCGGGGGAGCGCGCGCAGCACCCGCCCCAGAGCTTCGAAGGCGCGCTGCCGCACCAACACCGACCTGGCGACCCGGATCTGCTCCAGCAGGGGGTCGAGCGTCCGCACCGACACGTGGGCGCCCAGCTCCTCGGCGGCCTGCCAGCGGTCCATGGGGTCCGGCGCCACCAACGCCTTCACCAGCTCCTCGCGCGGGCGGAGCCAGTGTTCCGCGAACAGCTGCGCGGTGTCCTTCCGCTTCCGCACCGCCGCCAGCCGCTCCGCGTGCGCCAGCCGCGCGGCCGCCTCTGGGAGATCCTTCGCCAGCGGATTCTTCGCCAACAGCGCGCGGGCCTCGTCGAGCGCCCCCGACACCAGCAGGCCCTCGAGCTGAAGCAGGAGCAGCCGCCGGCGGGCGTCGTCGCGGTGGCGCCCGGCGGGGAAGTCCCGGAGATACTGGTACAGCGCGTGCGCGGTCTCGGCCTCCGCCCACGCGGTCTCGTCGAGCTTCGCGCTCGCGTTCTCCACGCCGGGATCATCGGGGTGCTTCTTGATGAGCCGCTCCAACGCGGCGCGGTCGTCCGACGACACGAGCTCTTCCAGCTCCAGGCGCTGGAGCCTGGAGTCGGCCTCGTCCCGGTGGATGCCGTCGGGGTGGTCCCTCAGGAACTGGCGCAGCGCGGTGGCCGTGCCGCGCTCCACCGCCGCGTTGAAGCGCAGCGACTCCAGCAGCTTGCGCGCGGCGCTGGCCTTCTCTCCCTCGGGGAACGCCTCGAGGTAGCGCTTGTACGAGAGCACCGAGTGCGCCTCCTGCGCCTGGGCGAAGGTCAGCTCATCGAGCTTCTGCTCCGCGCTGCCCAGGTCCGGGCTCTCGGGGTTGTCGAGAATGAACTGCTTCCAGCTCGCGATGCTGTTGGCGCGCGAGGCCTGGTCGAACGCCGCGCCGCGGCAGGCAGACAGGAGCAGCGTCAGGAGCAGGACGGAGGCGCGCACCGAAACGCCTATACGTGATTTCCCCGCCCCGTTGGAGCGGTCACGAACTTGACCCGGCGGAGCCCTGCGCGAGGCTGCCTTCGACCGACGCATGCGCTCCGCCCTGCTCTCCGCTGCCCTCCTCTTCGTCACCGGCTGCGCCACCGGCGCGCCCGTGGGAGGGCGCCAGCTCTTCGAGCGCTACGAGCCCTTCGCCCGCGCCGCGGCCCCCCGGCAGGTGCCGCCTGCGACCACGCCCGCAGCCCACGCGCCGCTGGCGGTGTCGCCCGACGCGCGGAGCCGCGCGGTGAAGACCGCCGTCTCGCTGCTGGGCAAGCACCGCGTCACCGTCGAGGGCAAGCGCTACGGCGACGACTGCACCGGCTTCGTGCGCGCGGTCTACGAGCCGCTGGGCGTCAACCTGATGGCCGCCGGCCAGAAGGGCGACAACGGCGTGACGGCCATGTGGCGCTTCGCCTCGGCGCACGGCCAGGTCTTCACCGGCGGGCGCCCGGTGCCCGGAGATCTCGTGTTCTTCAAGGAGACCTATGATCTCAACCGCGATGGCCGCGTGAATGACGGCCTCACCCACGTGGGCGTCGTGGAAGACATCGAGCGCGACGGCACGGTGCTGATCATCCACCGCGTGGCGCGCGGCGTGGTGCGCTACCGGATGAACCTGCAGCACCCCACCGTCCAGAAGACCAACGGAGGCAGGCGGCTCAACGACTGGCTGCGCACCGAGTCGGCC
>CALNBU010000365.1 GCA_937875615.1 uncultured Archangium sp. | reverse complement strand
GACCTCAACCGGAGACTGTCTTCATCGCGCGCGACGGCGGTGATGGACTACCTCATCAAGCGCGGCGTGGCGCGCGAGCGGCTGGCGGCGCGCGGCTACGGCCCCGACCGCCCGGCGGCCACCAACACCACCGCGGCGGGCCGCGAACAGAACCGCCGCGTGGAATTCACCCTGCCCCAGAACGGGTCTGACGAAGGAGGAGGAACGCCATGAAGCACGGGACCCTCATGCTGCTCACCCTCGCCCTCGGCTGCGCCGACAGCACGCCGGCGCCGCTGGGCGACGTGTTGACGCAACGCCAGGCGGCGATGCAGTCGTTCACCACCGGCGCGCTCATCATCCCCACCGACACCACGTCGCAGAACGAGGGGATGCTCAAGGCCTACGGCCTCGTCTACGAGCTGCTGCGCCACGGCATCAAGGTGCACTGGGCCATCGCCGGCGGCAAGGCCAGCCAGGCCGTCGACTTCTCCGCGACCACCCAGAGCTACGCCGCGCCCGGCAACCCCGCCATGGTGAACTACCGCGGCGGCCCCTTCATCATCGAGGCCGCCGACGTCGCCGCCGCCACGCCGCACATCAACGCGTGGCTGCTCTCCCACCCCACGGTGAACGTGCACCGCGCCACCGCCAACTTCAGCGCCGACATCACCGAGCTGCTGCGCGCCGCGCCCCGGGTGGCGGTGTTCGACGACGGCAACGAGGCCATCGCCTTCAGCGTGCTCAACGCGGCCGCCATCAAGGACTCCGCGGGCCAGGCCTGGTCGGACAACAGCGTCGACCTGCTCTCGGTGCAGCAGCTCGCCGGTCAGACCTCGGGCAACGACGGCCTGCTGCTCCGCGCCGACGGCACGCCGCGGTACCACTTCCTGATCTCCATGCACTACGACAACCCCAACGCCGAGGTGGTGCGGGAGGTGCGCACGTGGCTCGACGCCAGCCCCCTCTCGCACGCGTACATGCAGTGCTCCGCGGTCACCTCCTTCGAGAACCACGTCAACGGCCGCTACCTCACCACCGGCGGCGTGCAGCAGGAGCGCTACTGCGCGCTCATCAGCATCCTCGGGTTGTGCATCGGCTGGGCCAACACCGGCGCGCCCAACCCGGTCGTCAACCGGGACGCCGACGACGTCTTCAACCAATACGACGGTCCCCTCACCATCGCCACCGGCGCGCTGCAGTCCATGGGGCTGCAGTCGGGCAGCAACTTCCGGCCGGGCGTCAGCGTGCTCCTCTCCGGCAACGGCTCCGGCAACAGCGCCATGGCGTACGTCCGCGGCAACTACGGCGGCAGCGCCTCCAACGGCATCGTCAGCTACCTGGTGGGCCACGAGTACTCCGTCACCACGCCCATCACCACCAACGCCACCACCAACGGGGCCCGACTGCTGCTCAACGCGCTGCTGGCCTCCAGCGTCACCTCCGCCGCGGCGCAGCCGGTGGTGACGCTCACCAAGACGGGGCCCGCCACGCCACAGAACGGCACCCTCACCTGGACCCTCGCCTGGGCCAACAACGGCGCCGGCGTCGCCGAGGCGGCGGTCATCCGAGATGCCATCCCCAGCGGCACCACCTTCGTGTCGGCCAGCACGCCGCACACCTTCGACGGCGGCACGGTGAGCTGGCCCCTGGGCACGCTGGCGCCGGGCGAGACGGGCACGGTGACCCTCACGGTGAGCGCGCCCACCGACGGCGTGTACAGCAACCAGGCGAGCCTCGAGTACGCGGTGGGCGTGACCCCCGGGTCCACCTCCAGCAACAGCGCCTCCATCACCTACGACCGCACCCCGCCCGACACCACCATCGTGCCCATCAGCCCCGCCCCGGGCGTGGTGCGCACCAACCTCACCGACGCCAGCTTCACCCTGGCCTCCAGCGAGCCCGGCAACACCTTCCTCTGCTCGCTCGACGGCGCCGCCGCGACGCCCTGCACCTCGCCCGCGTCGTTCTCCGGGCTGGCCGCTGGGCCGCACACCCTCTCGGTGGCCGCCGTCGACGCCGCCGGCAACGCCGACCCCTCGCCGGCCACCTACAGCTGGGTGGTCGACCTGACGGCGCCGCCTGCCCCCGTCATCTCCACGCCGGGCAGCGGAGAGACCACCACCGGCCTGCCGCTCGTCAGCGGCACCGCCGAACCCGGGAGCACGGTCGAGGTGCGCATCGACGGCGCCGTGGTGGGCACCACCACCGCCGACTCCGCGACCGGCGCGTGGTCCCTCACGCCCACCAGCCTGCTGGCCGACGGCGCCCACACCGTGTCCGCCACCGCCACCGACCAGGCCGGCAACACCGGCGCGCCGGCCAGCCACGGCTTCACCGTCGACAACAACGTGCCGCCCTCGCCCACCATCATCACTCCGCCCAACGGCGCCTTCCTCGGCAGCGCGGCGGTGACGATGCAGGGCACCGCCACCCCGGGCGCCACCGTGCACATCTTCATCGACAACGTGCTCCAGGCCCCCACCGTGACCGCTGACGTCAACGGACAATGGAGCTACCCGCTCACGCTGACCGAAGGTCAGGTCCAGCTGAGCGCGCGGGAGGGCACCTCGCCCAACTTGAGCGCGCCGGCGGTGAGCACCGTCACCGTCGACCTCACCCCGCCGGCCGCCCCGGTCATCGCGACGCCCGCCGACGGCAGCTCGGTGAACACCACCGCGCCCCAGGTCAGCGGCACCGCCGAGCCCTTCGCGCGCATCACCCTCACCGTCGACGGCAGCCCGCTCCCCGCGGTCATCACCGCCGATGCCTCGGGCAACTGGAGCTTCATGCTCGGCGGGCTCTCCGAAGCGCCGCACACGGTGGAGGCCACGGCGACGGACCGCGCCGGCAATGAGGGCCCGGCGACGGCGGCCAGCTTCACCGTCGACGTGACCGCGCCCCCTGCCCCACAGGTGACCACGCCCCTCAACGGCGCCTCCACCAACGACACCACCCCCACCATCTCCGGCACCGCCGAGCCCGGCTCGACGGTGGTGGTGTTGGTCGACGGGCAGCCGGTGGGGAACACCACCGTCGATGGCTCCGGCATGTGGAGCTTCACCCTGACCACCCCGCTGGGCGAGGGCTCGCACCGCATCACCGGGCGGGCCATCGACGCCGCGGGCAACCAATCGCCCGAGTCGACGCCGCCCACGGTGGTGCTCGTCGACACCGTCGCGCCCGCAGCGCCGGTGGTCACCTCGCCCGGCGACGACGCCCGCACCAACAGCACCACGCCCTCGATTTCGGGCACCGCGGAGCCCGGCGCGGAGGTGGAGGTCTTCATCGACGGCACCTCGGTCGGCACCACCACCACCGACGCCGCGCAGAACA
>CALNBU010000364.1 GCA_937875615.1 uncultured Archangium sp. | reverse complement strand
CACCCGTCCCGCCCCCGCTGCCATTGCCGCCGCCCGCGCCGCCACCGCTGGCGTCATCGAAGAGCGCCGCCCGGCAGGACGCCGAGAGCTGGAGAGAGGCCGTGTTGAGACACTGAAACCAGGCCGCGGAGGCAGCGGCCTCCTCGCCGACCAGGCAGACGGGCGCGTTCCTGATGCAGCTGGTCAGCAGCGTCAGCGCGGCGCGGTCGGTGTTGGTGCAGGGCGCCGAGGCGCAGCGGGCGGCCAGCGTCGGCTCGGACAGGGCGCTCTCACAGGTGGCCTGCCCGTCGAAGAAGTCGTCGCGCGCCTCCACCAGCTCCGCGCAGCCGGGGTCCACGGCGCTCCCTCCGCCCGCCCCGCCGCCCGTTCCCCAGGCGGAGCCTCCACCGGTGCCCTGGTTGTTGGCGATGCAGCTGCCGAACACGCAGCTGGCGCCGATGGTGCAGGCGACGCAGGCGTTGCCGGACGTGCCGCAGGCCTGAACGCTGGGGTTGGTCACGCAGCGGTCGCTCTCATCGCAGCACCCGTTGGCGCAGGAGGAGGCGTCGCAGCCGCTCGAGGTACCGCAGGACACACCCAACGCCGCCGTGAAGCCGGACAGCGCGCCGATGATCAGCCAGGAAGAGATTTTCATGAAAGTGGTTCCGGGTGAACACCACACCCCACGGCCCGAGTGCAACTGGCGCGCCCTGGCGGCGCCGCGCGGGCGCCGAAGTCGCCATGAAACCCAACTATTTCAACTGGTTGAGCGCAACGGTGCTTCACAGGAAGGTGAGCGCCAGGCCCACCAGCGCCGGCACGGCCTGCACGAAGAAGATGCGCCTGGACACCGTCGCCGCGCCGTACGCGCCGGCCACGATGACGCAGCCGAGGAAGAAGCGCAGCAGCTGCGCGCTCACCGCCGGCTCCGGGTGGAGGATGCCCCACACCAACCCGGCGGAGAGGAAGCCGTTGTAGAGGCCCTGGTTCTTCGCCAGCACCGCGGTCAGCGCCGCTTTCTCGGGCGTGTTGCGGAAGGTCTTGAGGCCCAGCGGCTTCTCCCAGAGGAACATCTCCAGGGCGAGGAAGTACAGGTGGAGGACCGCGACGAGCGCGGCGACGACGTGCGTGGCGATGGGCATGAGCGTCCTTTGACGGGACTCTTAGCGCTTTGAGGCGCGGCGCGGGTGGCGAAGTGCTAGGCGGCGGCCATGTTCTCCCGGGCGCAGGTCCTCCTCCGCATCGCTCTCTCGAACATCTTCTCCAGCGCGCTCAATCTCTTCGTCGGCGCGGTGCTGCTGTTCGGCGCGGCGCTGCTGGTCATCGGGGGCTCGGTGTTCAGCACCCTCGACGAGGCGCTGAGCAAGTCCATCGTGGGCTCGATTTCGGGGCACCTGCAGGTCTACAGCGCGCGCAGCAAGGACCCCCTCGAGCTCTACGGCCGCGTCGACGGCAGCGACTCCGACCTCGCGCCGCTCACCGACTTCAAGGCGCTCAAGGCCCAGCTGCTCCAGGTGCCCAACGTGGAGCGCGTGGTGCCCATGGGCGCGGCGACGGCCATGCTGGGCTCGGGCAACACCATCGACGTCACCCTGGAGCGCTTCCGCGCGCTGGTGAAGCAGAAGGACGCGCTCCCCGAGGGCGAGTACCAGCGGCGCAAGCAGGCGCTGGTCGACCACGTGCGGCAGATGGCGCGCCTGCTGGCCCAGGACGCCGAGCGCGCCCGGGAGGTGTCGGACGACCAGGACGAGGACGTGAAGCGGGCGCTCGAGATTACCGGCTCCGACGAGTTCTGGGCGGGCTTCGACGGCGACGAGCTGGCCCACCTCGAGGTGCTGGAGAACAAGTTCGCGCCGGCCATGGTCGACGGCGACCTGCTCTTCGTGCGCTACCTCGGCACCGACCTCGACGCCTACCAGAAGACCTTCGACCGCATGGTGGTGGTGGAGGGCGCGCCGGTGCCCGAGGGCCACCGCGGAGTGCTGATGCCGCGCTTCTTCATGGAGGAGTACCTCAAGCTGAAGAACGCCCGCCGCCTCGACAAAATCCGCGACGCGCTGGCCGCGGGGCGCCGGCTGGACGACGCCGAAGACAAGGAGCTCCAGCGCTGGCAGCGCGAGAACGTCAGCCAGCCGCGCGAGATTCTGCTGCAGCTCGACACCCTCGCCACCGCGGAGATGGTGGCCTCGCTCCAGGGCTTCCTCGGCGGCAGCCAGGGCGACCTGGGCGCGCTGCTGGCCGACTTCTTCGCCGTCACCGACGAGAACTTCGAGGCGCGCTACGCCTTCTTCTACCGGGAGCTGGCGCCGAAGCTGTCGCTCTACCGGGTGAAGGTGGGCGACCAGATGCTGCTCAAGTCCATCGGCCGGGCGGGCTCGATGCAGAGCGCGCTGGTGAAGCTGTACGGCATCTTCGAGTTCCGCGGCCTCGAGAAGTCGCCGCTGGCCGGGGCCAACGCGCTGGTGGACCTGGTCACCTTCCGCGAGCTCTACGGCTTCCTCACCGCCGAGAAGAAGGCCGAGCTCGACGCGATGAAGGCCGCCACCGGCGCGCGGGAGGTGTCGCGGGAGAGCGCCGAGGCCGACCTCTTCGGCGGCGACGCGGAGCTGGTGGACGAGGCCGCCGAGGAGGGCTTCTCCGACGAGCTGCCGTCGTCGGGCACGGAGGCGGCGAAGTCGCGCGCGCTGGCCGACACCTTCCCGCTCTCGGAGCTGGACGAGGGCGTGGTCCTCAACGCCGCGCTGTGGCTCCGCGACGGCTCGCCCGGCGCCCAGTTGGCCACCCAGACCGCGGTGGAGAAGGTGCTGTCGTCGGCCGCGCCGCCGGTGCAGCCCGAGCGGGTGACGGCGGCGAAGGCGCTGCTCGAGCAGCGCACGCTGCCCTTCGCCCTGGCCGCGGCGCTCGAAGAGGTGGTGCTGCTGGAAGAGGCGCGGGCCCGCGGGGAGTTCAAGCCCTCGGCGGCGGCGCTGCTGGCCCTGGGCGACGCGCTCAAGGGCGACAAGGCCCGCCTCGAGGCCGCGCAGATTTCGACGGTGCAGGCGCTGCTCGAGGGCGCGCGGCCCGACACCTTCGTGGTGAGCTGGACCTCCGCGGCCGGCTTCCTCGGCAACTTCATCTCGTTCTTCCGGCTGCTCCTGGTGGCCATCGTGGCGGCCTTCGCCTTCTTCGCCCTGGTGGTGGTGACCATCGGCATGACCATCGCCACCCTGCAGCGCACCAGCACCATCGGCACCATGCGGGCCATCGGCGCCCAGCGCTCCTTCGTGGTGGCCATGGTGATGGCCGAGACGGTGGTGCTGGCGCTGGTCTTCGGGGTGCTGGGGGCGGGGGTGGGCGCGCTGGTGGTGGGCTACCTCCACGACACCGGCATCCCGGCCTTCCGCGACGAGCTCTACTTCTTCTTCTCGGGCCCGGTGCTGCGCCCGGAGCTGACGCTGGGCGGCGTGCTGCTGTCCATCGTCACCACCCTGGTGGTGGGCGTGCTGGCGGTGATTCTCCCGCTGGTGCTGGCGACGCGCGTCTCGCCCATCACCGCCATGCAGTCGCAGGAGGCCTGACGCATGTTGCTGCGAATCGCGTTCCTTTCTCTCTGGCAGCACCGCCGGCGCACCGGGGTGTTGATGGGCGCCATCGCGCTGGTCACCGCGCTGATGGTGGTGATGCTGGGCATCGGCGAGGGCATGCAGCGCTCGCTGGTCGAGATGTCCACCACGTTGATGAGCGGGCACGTCAACGTGGCGGGCTTCTTCAAGGTGACGAGCGGCCAGGCGGCGCCGGTGGTGACGCGGGCCGACGAGGTGACGGCGGTGGTGAAGCGGGCGGTGCCCGAGCTGCGCTACATCGCCTCGCGCGGCCGCGGCTACGCCAAGGCCGTCAGCGACAGCGGCTCGGCCATCATCGGCATCAGCGGCGTCAGCATCGGCGAGGAGCAGGGCCTGCGGAACACGCTGCGCCTCAAGGAAGGCGACCTCGAGGGCCTGGCGCGGCCCAACACCCTGCTGCTCTTCGAGGACCAGGCGGCGTCGCTGAACGTGCGGGTGGGCGACGCGGTGACGATTTCCGCCCCCACCCCGCGCGGCACCAACAACACCGTCGACGTCACCGTGGTGGCCATCGCCCACAGCATGGGGATGATGAGCAGCTTCTCGAGCTTCGTGCACGAGGGCGTGCTGCGGAAGCTGTACCAGCTCAAGGACGACACCACCGGCGCGCTGCAGGTGTACCTGCCGTCGCACGACCTCGAGGCGGCGAAGAAGGTGCAGGCGCGGCTGCGCGAGGCGCTCACCGCCGCCGGGTACCAGTTGCTCGACGATGACCCGCGCGCCTTCTGGTTCAAGTTCGAGAACGTCAACCGCGAGGCCTGGGTGGGGCAGAAGCTGGACCTCACCAACTGGCACGACGAGGTCAGCTTCGCCGCGTGGACCGCCGACACCATGAGCGTGCTCTCGTTCT
The DNA here is from genome assembly GCA_937875615.1 of uncultured Archangium sp. Taxonomy (GTDB): domain Bacteria; phylum Myxococcota; class Myxococcia; order Myxococcales; family Myxococcaceae; genus Archangium_A. Next base: position 7,954 of record CALNBU010000364.1, on the reverse strand, counting down.
TCCTCGGCTTCGTGCTGCTGGTGGTGGTGGGCGTGGGCATCATGATCGTGATGTGGATTTCGATTCGGGAGCGCACCCGCGAGGTGGGCACGCTGCGCGCCATCGGCATGCAGCGCACCGGCGTGCTGACCATGTTCCTGCTCGAGGGCTTCCTGCTGGCGGTGCTGTCCACCGGGGCCGGCGCGGCGCTGGGCGTGGGCCTGTCGCTGGCGCTCAACGCCGCCGCCATCTCCCTGCCGGTGGGCGTGCAGTTCGTGCTGCTCTCCGACACGCTGCTGGTCATTCCCACCGTCCAGTGGGTGCTCTCGGTGGTGGTGTTCATCACCGTCGTGGTGACTGCGATTTCAGTCATCCCCTCCTTCATCGCGGCCAGACTCAAGCCGGTCACCGCGATGCAACACGCAGGCTGAAGAAAAGGACTCCTCCCATGGCAAACCCCACCGCGACCTTCGACACCACGCTCGGCCAGTTCACCGTCGAGCTCTTCGCCGACCAGGTGCCGCTGACCGCCGGCAACTTCATCTCGCTGGCGAAGAGCGGCTTCTACGACGGGCTGCACTTCCACCGCGTCATCAGCAACTTCATGGTGCAGTTCGGCTGCCCGCACTCGAAGGACCCGCAGAGCCCGCGCGCGGGCACCGGTGGGCCGCCGACGGGCGACATCAAGGACGAGTTCACCGCGAAGCTGTCGAACGAGCCCTACACCCTGTCGATGGCCAACACCGGCCGCCCCAACTCCGGCGGCAGCCAGTTCTTCATCAACACCGTGCACAACGACTTCCTCGACTGGTTCACGCCGGGCAACTCGAAGCACCCGGTCTTCGGGCGCGTCGTCACCGGCCAGGACGTGGTGAAGAAGATTGAGTCGACGCCCACCGACGGCAACGACCGTCCGCGCACGCCGGTGCAGGTCACCAAGATCACCGTCAACGAAGGCTGAGCCGCGCGCGCCGTCGGCGCGTCACTGCATCGAGAAGGTCCACTCGCGCTCGGCGGTGGTGAGCGGCGCGCGGGGGGCGGGCCAGGTCACCCGCCGCAGCGCGGCCTCCACGCAGGTCTTGAGCGCCGCGGCCGAGGGGCCCTCCGGCGCGAGGTGGGCGGAGGCCTCCAGCACCTGGCCCACGCCGTTCAACACCACGCGCACCGCCACCACCTGCGTCCAGGTGGAGGTGTCGCCGGCGGCGTCGAGCACGCAGGCGCTCACCTCGGGCTGCGCGGCGTCGAGGGCGGCCTTCACCTGGGCGCTGGCCGGCGCGGGCGGCGCCTTCTTGCCGCGCTTCTTGACGGGGCCGGCGGCGGCCGTCAGCGCCCCCAGGGTCAGCAGCAGCCAGGCTCCACGTCGGGGCATGCGCGCAGTGTAGGCCGGCCCGGAGGGCGGCGCAGGGCGCGCGTTTGACGCGGCGCGTGTGGTTGGCTGGGCAGCTTGACTTGCGAGGCGGCCGGGGCGAATGAAGTGTGGTGCGGCTCTTCAACTACTGGCGCTCCTCGGCGAGCTACCGGGTGCGGTTGGCGCTGGCCTTCAAGGGGCTGCGGTACGAATACGTGCCGGTCAACCTGGCGGCGGGCGAGCAGCACGGCGCGGCGCACGTCGCGCGCAACCCCTGGCACTCGGTGCCGGTGCTGGAGCTGGACGGAGGCGAGCTGGTGCCCCAGTCGGTGGCCATCGCCGAGTACCTCGACGAGGTGCACCCCACGCCGCCGCTGTTCCCCGGCGCGCCCCTGGCGCGGGCGCGGGTGCGGGCGCTGGTGGAGGTGGTCAACTCGGGCATCCAGCCGCTGCACAACCTGCAGGTGCTGCAGTACGTGAAGGCGACCGGCGGCGACGAGAAGGCCTGGTCCGCGAAGTGGATTGGCCAGGGCCTCGACGCGCTGGAGCGCCTGGCGGCGGCGAGCGCGGGGACCTTCCTGGTGGGCGACACCTTCACCTTCGCCGACGCGTGCCTGCTGCCGCAGCTCTACGGGGCGCGGCGCTTCGCCTCCGTCGACCCCGCGCGGCTGCCCACGCTGGCGCGCGTCGAGGCCCACTGTCTTACGCTCGAGTTCGTTCAACAGGCGAGGCCCGAAGCCCAGCCCGACGCCGTCAACCCCTGAGAAGAGGAGAAGTCATGGAGAGCCTTGGCATCATCAAGTTGGAGTCGGTGCACTGGTACGTGCGTGACATGGCCCGCACCCGTCGCTTCTACACGGAGCTGCTGGACTTCGCGGAGCTGGGCGTCAGCTCGCCCGAGCTGACGAAGAGCGGCCGCCAGGAGTCGGCGGTGTTCCAGGCCGGCGACGTGACGTTGATTGCGTCGGCGCCGGTGGGCGAGGGCGGCCGCGCGTGGCGGTGGCTCCAGAAGCACCCGGAGGGCGTGGGCACGCTCAACTTCCTGGTGAAGGACATCGAGAAGGCGCGGAAGCTGCTCGACGAGCGCGGCGGCACCTTCATCGAAGAGAACATCCAGCGCCACACCGACGGCGCGGGCGGGCGGCTGAGCTACTTCAGCATCACCACGCCCTTCGGCAACACCACCTTCCGCTTCGTGCAGCGCGAGAAGTACGACGCCTGGTACCCCGGCTTCGTGGCGCACGAGAAGCCCACCGGCGGGACCAACCGCTTCGGCTTCGCCAAGGTCGACCACGTCACCTCGAACTTCCGCACCCTGCAGCCGATGGTGCTGTGGATGAAGCACGTGATGGGCTTCGAGGAGTTCTGGAACATCAAGTTCCACACCGAGGAGGAGATTTCGAAGGGCGACCAGCACGGCACCGGCCTCAAGAGCACCGTGATGTGGGACCCGCACTCCACGGTGAAGTTCGCCAACAACGAGCCGTCGGCGCCGCGCTTCCGCAACTCGCAGATCAACGTCTACGTGGAAGACCAGCGCGGCGAGGGCGTGCAGCACCTGGCGCTCATCGTGAAGAACATCGTGCCCACGGTGAAGGCGATGCGCGAGACCAGCGGCCTCGAGTTCCTGGCCACGCCGGGCGCGTATTACGACTACCTGCCGGAGCGCATCGAGAAGAGCGGCATCAAGCGCATCGATGAGAACGTCGAGGAGCTGCGCGACCTGCAGATTCTGGTCGATGGCCACAAGGAGCATCAGTACCTGCTGCAGATTTTCATGAAGGAGAACTCGCAGCTGCTCAAGGACCGCGAGTCGGGCCCGTTCTTCTACGAGATTATCCAGCGCAAGGGCGACAAGGGCTTCGGCGGCGGCAACTTCAAGGCGCTGTTCGAGAGCATCGAGCGGGCGCAGCGCACCGCCCGCGACGCCGGGCTCTGAGTGGCTACGGCGAAGGCGGGGGCCGCTCGCAGGCCTTCGCCTCGTCGTTGCACTTCTGCGTACACGAGGCGACGTCGGTCATCAGCCGGTTCGTGGTGTCGTAGTTGGCCTGGGGCCCGTGCGGGTTCTCGGCCGGCCTCCGCGCGCGGCTGTCGGCCGAGGGGCAGGTGTTGAGGCAGGCGTTGTAGGTGACGCGGCAGGGCTCGCTCAATTGGGCCGCGTCGAGGGTGGCGCAGGCGGTGAGCGAGAAGAGCAGCAGGCTTCGCATGGGGCCGTGACGCTGACACGACTCGGCCCCGCGCGGCGAACGACTCGCCATCACGGGGCCGGAGGAATGGGCAGAGAGGGAAGGCCTACTTCTTCTTGGCCTTGGGGACGACCGGCTTCTTCCCGGCGCGGGCCTTGGTGCCCTCGAAGAGCGCCTTCATGTCGACCGCGGCGGCCTTCTTGCTGGCCAGGATGTTGTTGACGGCCTTGAGGATCTTGGCGCGCGCCTTGCGCGAGACCTCGACGCCCTTGCTGGCCGTCTGGACCTGCGCCTCGGAGATGCCGCGACCGTGCTGCGCCGGCTTGCCGATTTCGAGCTCCGCGTACTTCTTGTCAGCGGTCTCCTTGGTGGTGCGCTTCTTCCAGCGCTTGCCCATCAGGCCGCGGGCTGCACCGTCGAAGGACTCGATGCGCTTGCTGGCGATGGCGATCTGCTGCGGGGTGATGCTCTTGGCCGAAAGGAAGTCCGAAAAAGTACCCATGGGCGGGCCCTATGCCCGGCCCGGCGCTGAAATGCAATGGATCAACTTGATCCCGCATCGCAACTGTGTGTAAGGGAGCGCCTCCCTTTTCGCAGACAGGTACTCAATGGCGAAGAAGTCGTCAGTTTTGAAGAACGAGCGTCGCAAGGCCACGGTGGCGAAGTACGCCACCCGCCGTCAGGAGCTCAAGGCCATCATCAAGAACCCGGCCACCTCGGTCGAGGATCGCTCCGCCGCGCAGCTCAAGTTGGCGCAGCAGCCGCGCGATGCGAACCCCGTTCGCGTCACCGTGCGCTGTGTGGTGACGGGTCGCCCCCGCGGCAACCTGCGCAAGTTCGGCCTGTCCCGCATGCAGTTCCGTGACAAGGCGCTGGCCGGTGAGCTGACCGGCGTCGTCAAGGCGAGCTGGTAACCGTCTTTCTTTCTTCAGGAGAAACCCCATGTCCCGCGTGTGTCAGGTGACGGGCAAGCGCCCCCTGGTTGGCAACACTGTCAGCCACGCCAACAACAAGTCGAAGACCCGCTCGCTGCCCAACCTGCAGAAGCACCGCTTTTTCCTCTCCAACGAGCAGAAGTGGGTCACCCTGCGCCTCTCGACGCACGGCCTGCGCATCATCAACAGGCGCGGCATCGACGCCGTGTACGCCGAGCTGAAGTCGCGCGGCGCCATCTGAAGTCGTCTGCCTCCGGGCAGATGCATCCATGAGCCGCTGCTTCCCGGGCTTCCCCGGGGAGGGCGGCTCGTGGTGTTTTCATCGGTCTCCCCATGGGTAAGCCGCTGGTCTCCATCTGCGTGCGCTGTGACGAGGGCAAGGGCGCCGAGGGAGAGAAGCTGTACGAGCGCGTGAAGAAGCTGCGCAAGCGCCTGGGCCTCAAGGCGCTCTTCGACGTGGAGGACGTGCGCTGCCTCTCGCTGTGTGATGCCCCGTGCAACGTGTTGTTCGAGGGCAAGAAGCGCTCGACCTACACCCGCACCGAGGTGCACTCCGGCAAGGACGCGCTGACGGTGGTGCAGGCGGCCACGGCCTACGCGTTGCTGGAGCCCGGCGAAGAGCTACCGGAGCGGCTGCTGCCCGGCGTCTCCGCCGACTGACGGGGCGCCTCGACGCGAATCTCCGACTTGAGGGAGCGGGCGATGAAGCAGCCCTCGTGCGCGCGGCGGTGCAGCGCCTCGAGCTGCGCTGCGTCCGGCGGGGTGCCTGCCCACGAGATGCGCGGGCGCAGGGTGATGTCGGCGAGCCAGCCGTCGCGCAGGTGGCCCTCGGCCTCGTCGAGGTAGGTCTCGGCGACGAAGCCGTCGTTGGCGGCGAGGAAGAGGAAGGTCAGCATGTGGCAGCTGGAGGCGGCGGCGACCAACGCCTCCTCCGGGTCGACGGCGTCCTCCACGGTCCACGGGAGCGGCACCACCGCCGGCGACGCCGCGGCGCGCAGCGCGATGCCTCCGTCGAAGTGCCAGGTGTGCGCGCGGTGGTACTTCTTCCGCGCGAAGTCGCCTTCCTTCTTCCAGCTCACGGTGGCGCGATGGGTCGACATGGGCCCTCCCGGAGCCGGGCGCCGCGTCACTTCGCCGCGCTGGAGTCCTTCTGGATGGCCGCCGCCCCGCGGTTGGGCTTGAGGATGGTGCGGAAGAGCAGCCACAGCACCAGCACGATGACGCCCATCGCCACCATGCCCCAGTTCTCCCGGGCGGCATCGAAGGCATGCGGGGCGGAGGTATCCTGGACGGCGATGGTGGCTGTTTCCATGCCCGCATTTGGTAACAACGTCGACGGCACTTGCAAGCGGCAGCGTTTTCCTCAAAGCAGCCTCGCTCATGAGCCGCATCTACCGTCAGCTTCCTCCGCAGGGTTCCAAGGTCGGCCTCGCCTTCTCGGGTGGCCTCGACACGCGCGCCGCCGTGGCGTGGATGACGAAGAAGGGCGTCGACGTGTACGCCTACACCGCCGACCTCGCCCAGCCCGACGAGAAGGACGTCAACGACATCCCGCCCATCGCGCTGCAGCACGGCGCGAAGAAGGCCCGGCTGCTGGACACCCGCGACGCGCTGGCGCGCGAGGGCCTTACCGCCATCCAGTGCGGCGCCTTCCACCTCCACACCGGCGGCCGGAAGTACTTCAACACCACGCCGCTGGGCCGCGCTGTCACCGGCACCGCCATCGTGCGCGCCATGAAGGCCGACGACGTGCACGTCTTCGGCGACGGCAGTACGCACCGCGGCAACGACATCCAGCGCTTCTACCGCTACGGCATCCTGGTCGACCCGGAGCTGCGCATCTACAAGCCGTGGCTCGACGCGCAGTTCGTCCACGAGCTGGGCGGGCGCAAGGAGATGAGCGAGTTCCTCAGCGCCATCGGCCTGCCGCACACCATGTCCGTGGAGAAGGCCTACTCCACCGACTCCAACATGCTGGGGGCCACCCACGAGGCGAAGGACCTGGAGCACCTCGACACCTCGATGAAGATTGTGAAGCCCATCATGGGCGTCGCGCCCTGGGACGCCGCGGTGCGCATCGACGCCGAGGCGGTGACGGTGAGCTGGGAGCACGGGGTGCCGGTGGCCCTCAACGGCAAGCGCTTCGACTCGCTGGTCTCGCTCTTCCTCGAGGCCAACGCCATCGGCGGCCGCCACGGGCTCGGCATGTCGGACCAGATTGAGAACCGCGTCATCGACGCCAAGTCGCGCGGCATCTACGAGGCGCCGGCCATGGCGCTGCTGCACCTCACCTACGAGCGCCTGCTCTCGGCGGTGCACAACGAGAACACCTCCGACCTCTACTTCTCGCTGGGCCGCAAGCTGGGCCGCTTCCTCTACGAGGGGCGCTGGTACGACCCCGAGGCGATGTTGCTGAAGGAGGCGCTGGTGCGCTGGGTCTCGACGGCCATCACCGGCGAGGTGACGCTGGAGCTGCGCCGCGGCGACGACGTGACGGTGCTGAAGACCGAGGCCGCCCAGGCGGCCTACGCGCCCGAGAAGCTGTCGATGGAGAAGACGGTGGGCGCCTTCTCGCCCGAAGACCGCATCGGCGCGCTGGAGCTGCAGAACCTCAACGTCAGCGACAACCGCGCGCTGCTGCTGCACTACGCGCAGGCGCTCTCGTTGCCGCAGGGCGCGGACGCGCTCAAGGGCCTGCTGGGAGAATGACGCAGCCCGAGCGTCCCACCGAGCGGGTGGTGTTCGGGCCGTCGATGGAGGGGCTGCACCGCGCGCTGCAGCCGCCCACGCCGGAGGAGCAGGCGGCCTTCGCCCGCGCGAAGGTGGCGGACGGGCGCTTCGACCCGGCCTACCCGTTGGACGTGTACCTCTCGATTCTCGACGCTTGCGCCAGCAGCCGCTTCGGCGCCTGCGAGCCGCTGGAGCGCTACACGCGCGTGGGGCGACTCTTCTGGGCGGGGTACGAGAAGACGCTGGTGGGCTCGGCGCTCACCGGGTTGATGCGGGTGCTGGGCCCGCGGCGCACCCTGGAGCGGATGACGCGCAACTTCCGCACCGCCAACAACTACACCGAAATCGAGGTGGAGCGACTGGCGCCCAACCACCACCTGGTGCGCGTCAACTACGTGGCCCGCACCGGCTTCTACCTGGGCATCATCGAGTCAGGCTGCCTGCGCGCCGGGGCGAAGGACCTCTCGGTGGTGGTGCTCGAGGCTCACGAGTCGCCGGTCTACGAGGTGAAGTGGGCGGAGTGAGTCAGCCGCCCAGCGCGCCGGTGCACCAGATGGAGGCGCCGCACACCGTGCGTTGGTAGCAGCGGGCGTCGTCTTGCAGGCAGCCCGAGGCGCTCTCCACTTCCTGGTCGCCTTCATCGCAGGTGGGGTACGCGTCGCAGAAGAGCGGGCTGGGGCCGGTGCACCAGATGGAGGCGCCGCACAGCGCGCGTTGGTAGCAGCGGGCGTCGTCTTGCAGGCAGCCGGAGGCGCTCTCCACTTCCTGGTCGCCTT
>CALNBU010000363.1 GCA_937875615.1 uncultured Archangium sp. | reverse complement strand
GCGATATCGGGGTGAACAGGGCCGATGCCGTCGATCTCGGCCATGAGCTCGTCGTGGCCGAAGTGCTCGAAGGTCAACCCGTGGAACTCGCCGGAGAGGAACAGCAGGCGGTCGAGCGCCACGCGGGCGAAGTTCCAGATGAGCCGATGCACCGACGCGAGGTTGGTGGGCAGGCCCGCGCGGCGGAAGTAGTCGCGCGCCGTCTCGCGGCGCACGCGATTGAAGAAGGTGAAGTGCCAGGCGATGCACCACAGCAGCGAACCGGCGAGCGCGCGGCCGAAGAGCCGGTAGGTGCCGGCCACCAGGCGGATGCCCAGCACGGTGCCGGATTCAGGAACAGAGCGCCACGCCATGTCGAGGCGCGGGCTCTACCTGACGAACGCTGGCTCGTCGCCAACGAAGCGAAGGCGGGGTTACCGCGCCGCGGCGACGGGCTGCACCACGCCGCAGGCGATGCGGCCGCCCGCGTTGCCGGCGGGCTGCGAGGTGAAGTCGTCTTCGGCGGCGTGCAGCACCACCGCGTGGCCCAGCACGTCGTTCGGCGCGCCGGTGCCCACCGACCACTCGCTGGTGGAGAACACCAGGCTCCCGCGCCCGTCGCTCCCCACCGTCACGTTGCCGATGTCGCCCTTGTGCGCGGCGCCGTGGCCGAGCTGCCCGTGCGCGTGGTCCTCGGGGTTCCAGTGGGGCCCGGCGGAGCTGGCGTCGTCGGCGGAGCAGTCACCGTTGAGGTGCAGGTGCACCGCGTGCTGGCCCGGCGTGGCGTCGGTGACCTCGATGCTCAGGGTGACGACGCCGTCGCTCACCGAGAAGCGCGCGGTGGCGTGGGTCGCGGTGCCGCTCCGGGGGTCGAGCTGCGCGAGCGCGGCGGCCTCGCTGGTCGCGCACTCCGGTGACATCGCTCTTTGTGCAGGAGAGGGCGCACCATCTTCTTCTCGCGAGGCCGCGAGGCGTGAAACACTCTCGCGATGGCTGACTTCCCAAACGTGCAGATGGAAGAAGAAGGCGGCGTTCCGGTGGTGCTGGTGAATCACACTACGAGGCTCACCTCGCCGGGTCAGTTGGCGGCGGCGATTCCGCAGCTCCTCGACCCGAAGTACGTCATGGCCTACGCGCAGCTGGCCAACCACCTCGCGCAGCTCGACCGCTTCGAGCTCATCACCGACGTGGCGGAGTTCGAGGCCGAGTACCGCGCGCAGTGGAACGAGGAAGACCCCGAGGAGGTCCCTCTGCCCGGCGTGAATCGCCTGCGCAACTACGGCCTCCCTGACTTCTCGCTGCTGGCGCGCCCCGTGATGGTGGACGGCGTGCTGACCTTCTTCGCCGTCAACACGTACATGGGCGTTCCGTACCGCGCGACGCTCGGCGCTGACGGCGCGGTGCAGTACGAGCCGGTCGCGATGGCCGAGTAGGGTGGCCCACGCAGGGAGGCCGTGGTCATGGCTCCCTCGTGACGCGCGCGGGCCCCGGAGACACCGCCCTCTGAGTGAGTGCACTAGACGGTGCCCATGTTCAACGCCCAGACGCCGTGGGCCGCTGGGTGAAGGCGAAGCCCCGGAAGCCGAAGGCGGGTGAGTCGAGCTGGGCGTACTTCGTCCGGGTGTATGGCTCGCTGACCTGGGTGCTGGACGGCCCCACCTCCGAGGGGCTGGCCTGTTTCTATTGCGGCAACGTCTCAGGGGGCGGCTGGAGCCCGCTCGAGCTCAGCGAAGACCAGTACGACATCGCGGAGCTGGTCGAGGCCACGGGCGACGCGACGCTGGCGGCGCTGCAGGTGTTCCACGGCGGCTGGCACACCGGCTACGCCTTCGCCTTCGACACCCGCACCTCGGCGCAGGGGAGTTCCCCATCGTTCCGTTCGACGAGAGCGAGCCGACGCTGTCGAAGAAGAAGAAGGTGGAGCCGTTCGGCACCTGGCTGCATCGCCGGGTGGGGTCGCTGCTGTCGGCGGTGGAAAAGAACCTGCGCGAGCTGGAGTGACGCTTCAGGGCTCTTCGCCGAGGTCGTCGGCGGGCGCGCCGCTGCGCGGGCTGTCCTTCGCCACCACGTACCACTGGCGCCCCTGCTGGATGCGCTGGCACAGCCCTTCCTTCTCGGCGGCCTCCAGCAGGCGGCTGAAGGACGAGAAGCCGTGGTCGCGCTCGTCGAAGTCGGGCTCCTTGCGCACGATGGTCTCTTTGATGAACGAGGGGTTGAGCGGCCCGGTGGCGCGGTCCAGCAGGTTGGAGAGCACCTGGCGGGCGATGGCAGGGAGCTCGCGCTTCTTCGCGTCGGCCTTCGCGGGGCGCTCGGCCTTCTTGTCGGACTTCTCGGCGCGGGCGGGGCGCTCGTCGTCGGCGCGCAGGTAGAGGAACTCGTCGCAGGCCTTCACGAAGACCGGGCTGGTCGACTTCTTCACGCCCAGGCCGATGACGTACTTGTCGTTCTCGCGCAGCTTGCTGGCCAGGGGCACGAAGTCGGAGTCGCCCGAGGCGATGACGAAGGTGTCGATGTGCTCGCGCGCGTAGCAGAGCTCCAGGGCGTCGATGACCAGCCGCATGTCGGCGCTGTTCTTCCCGGCGCGCGTCGACGGCGGCACGTCGATGAGCTCCACGCCGTGGTCGTGCAGGCGGCCCTTGGCTTCGCGGAAGCGGGCCCAGTCGCAGTACGCGCGCCGGAAGATGACCTTGCCCTTCTCGAGGAGCCGGTCGAGCGAGGGCTGGAGGTCGAAGCTCGACGGGGTGATGCCGGTGTTGGTCACCAGGTTCTCGAAGTCGATGAACAGCGCGATGCGACGGGCGGGGGTCTCGCTCATGAGCGCGCTTGTTTCACGTTTCTCCGGTCGCCGCTCACTCGAAGAGCGCGAGCAGGTCGTCGCGCGTGAGCGAGCTGGCCTGCGCGCCGCCGTCGAGCGCCGCCTCGAACAGCGCCCGCTTGCGCTCCTGGAGCTGGAGAATCTTCTCTTCCACCGTGCCCTGGGAGACGAGGCGGTAGACGAAGACCGGCCGCTCCTGCCCGATGCGGTGCGCGCGGTCGGCGGCCTGGGCCTCGACCTGCGGGTTCCACCAGGGGTCCACCAGGAACACGTGGTCGGCGGCGGTGAGCGTCAGGCCGGTGCCGCCCGCCTTGAGCGACATCAGCAGCACCGTGGGTCCGTCGGGCGCCTGGAACTGCGCCGTCACCTCGCCGCGGTTGGTGGTGGAGCCGTCGAGGCGCCCGTAGCGCAGGCCCTCCAGCTCCGGCTCGATGAGGTCCAGCATCGAGGTCCACTGAGAGAAGACCAGGCAGCGGTGGCCGTCTTCGGCGGCGGTGCGCAGCGCGTCGACCAGCACCTGCACCTTCGACGACGTCTTCGCCTGCTGTCCGGGGACCAGCGCCGGGTGGCAGGCCGCCTGGCGCAGCCGCAGCAGCGCCTCCAGCGCCTTCATCACCCCGCCGCCGCCGTCGAGGAGCTTCACCACCTCGGCGCGGGTGGCGGCGTGGACCGCGTCGTAGAGGGCGCGCTCCTTCTCTTCGAGGGTGACCAGGCGCACTGCCTCGGTACGCGGCGGCAGCTCCGGCGCCACGTCGCGCTTGAGGCGCCGGAGGATGAAGGGCGCGAGGCGCTTGCGCAGCTCGGGTGTGGCGCCGCTCTCGTACTTCTCGTTGAACTCGCGGCGGCCGCCGAGCAGGCCGGGGTTGGTGAAGTGCAGGAGGCTCCACAGCTCCTCCATGCGGTTCTCCAGCGGGGTGCCCGACACCGCGAGCTTCATCGCGCCCTGCAGCCGGTACGCGGCGCGGGTGGCCTGGCTGTCGGGGTTCTTGATGGCCTGCGCCTCGTCCAGCACCACCACCCGCCAGGGCTTCGCGGCCAGCGCGTCGGCGTCGAGCCGCAAGATGGCGTAGGTGGTCAAGGTCACGTCGGCGTCGGTCAGCGTCCGCGACGGCCCGTGGTAGGCGTTCACCGAGAGGCCCGGCCGGAAGCGCGCGAGCTCCGCCTTCCAGTTGGGCAGCACGCTGGTGGGGCACACCACCAGCGAGCCCTTCTCCAGCGCGCAGATGGTCTGCAGCGTCTTGCCGAGGCCCATGTCGTCGGCCAGCACTCCGCCGAGGCCCGCGGACTTGAGGAACTGGAGCCAGTCCACGCCCTGCTGCTGGTACGGCCGCAGCGTGGCCGTGAGGCCCTCGGGGAGCGCTGTGGGCGGCAGCGTCTGGAAGCCGTCGACCAGCGGCCGCAGGCGCTCCAGCCCGGCGGGCGGCGGGGTGTCGAGCGACTCGCACAGCGCCGCCAGCTTCGGCAGCGCGTGGTTGGCCAACGTCCCGCCCTCGGCGCGGGCCTCGAGCAGCGAGCGCACCTGCGCTCCGTGCGCGTCGAGCCAGGCGGCGGGGAGCGGCGCCCAGCCTCCGCCGTCGAGAGGCACCAGCCCCAGGCCCTCGCGCCACGCGCGCAGCACGGCCTCGCCGTCGACGGTGGCGCCGGCCGCGCCGCCCTGCACCTCGAAGTCGAGCGAGAAGTCGGCGCGCGGCACGCCGAAGGCGTCGAAGGTGGTGTTGGTGGAGAAGCGGGGCTGCAGCGTCAGCCCGGTGCCCACCACGCGCCGCGCGTCACCGGACAGCCCGCCCCGCCAGCCCTGGAGCTGGTCCACGAAGCGCGCGAGCTCCGGGCCCGAGAAGGTGCTGCGCCGGCCGGGGAGCAACCCCAGCGTCTCCCGCAGCGAGGCGGCGACGCGCGCCTCCGCGCTCTCCCGGCGCACCGGCATGGCGCCGCCGAGGTGCACCAGCTTCCCG
>CALNBU010000362.1 GCA_937875615.1 uncultured Archangium sp. | reverse complement strand
GGCCGCGTTGTTCTCGACTGTGGCATTGGCACAGGGCACCTCGGTCATCACCGGTACGGTGCTGGACGCAGCCACCGGGAAGCCGGTTCCCGACGTGGTGGTGACGGCGACGTCGCCGGCGCGCCAGGGCGAGGAGCTGGTCGTCACCGACTCCACCGGCCTCTACCGCTTCACCCAGCTGCCCGCGGGCGTCTACGCGCTGCGCCTCGAGAAGGAGGCCTACCGGCCCTTCACCCGGGGAGACGTGGCGGTGCGCGTCGACCGTACGGTGCGCGTCAACATCGAGCTCCAGCCGGAGGCGGTGGAGGACACCATCGTGGTGGTGGGGCGCGCGCCCACCGTCGACGTGCAGTCGTCGGCCACCGGCATCAACGTGGGCCGTGAGTTCATCGACAACATCTCTTTCGTCCGCCCGACGACCAACGGCATCCGGTCGTTCGAGTCGCTGGCCTCGGTGGCGCCGCAGGTGGCCGCGGACGACTACGGCTACGGCTTCTCCGGCGCCACCTCGCCCGAGAACCTGGTGATGATCGACGGCCTCAACGTCAACGACACCCAGACGGGCCTCAACGGCGCGCAGCTCCCGGTGGACTTCATCCAGGAGGCCAACATCATCACCGGTGGCTACATGGCGGAGTACGGCCGCGCCGGCGGCGGCATCATCAACGCGGTGACCAAGTCCGGCTCCAACGAGTTCCACGGCGGCGTGTGGGCCAACTGGTCGCCGGGCCTGCTGACCGCCGACCAGAAGTCGGTCACCCAGCTCGGCGTCTCGCGCGTGCGCACCGACAAGATGTGGAACATCGCCGACTTCGGCGCCGACCTGGGTGGACCCATCGTCAAGGACAAGCTGTGGTTCTACGTGGGCGTGGCGCCGTCGTTCCAGCGGGTGCGCCAGGGCATCAAGTACAACCTGTACGACCCCTCCTCTGGCGCCTTCTCGGACCGCCCCGTACAGACCGACACCGACGGCGACGGCAGGCCCGACGCCGACTTCGAGCTCTCGCGCTTCGACGACCGCCGCTCGCTCACGTACATCGCCAAGCTCCAGTACAATCTCACCAACGACCACAACCTCACGCTCTCGGTGAACGGCGCCAGCTCCAACCGCGAGGTGCCCTACGGCATCTTCACCAACAGCGGCGACTTCCAGGGCATGTCGAGCGGCTCGATGCGCCCGGAGTCGAACACCAACCTGACGCTGAAGTACACCGGCGCCCTCTTCGACCGGCACGTGCTGCTCGACGCGGCCGTGGGCTGGTTCCACCAGACCGACGCGCCGTTCGGCCTGCCCAACGATGGCTCGGTCATCGGCGACACCACGGGCGCGGCCGGGATGCCCAGCGTGCAGCTGCGCAACAGCAGCACGCGCTACAACCTGCCGGAGTTCCGCAGCGTGCCGGCGGACGTGGCGGCGGCGTGCACCGGCGCGGGGGGCGAGGCGCTCTGTCCGGTCACCGGTCCGGGCGCGACGTACGTAATCGGCGGCTACGGCTATATGCAGCAGAACGTCAACGACCGCATTACCGCGCGCGCCAAGGTGACGGGCTTCTTCCAGGCCGCCGGCCACCACGAGCTGAAGGCGGGCGTCGACTACGAGCACGCCATCTTCAGCACCGCCAAGGCCTACTCGGGCGACATCGCCATCCGCGAGGCCACCGACGGGAGCTTCTGGCAGGACTACCGCCGCTTCGCCTACCTGACGGGCCCCGGGCCCAACGACATCCAGGACCTCGGCGTGGTGCGCGTGGCCCCCACCACCAACAACATCGGCTTCTTCCTGCAGGACAGCTGGCACATCTTCGACGTCATCACGGTGAACGCCGGCGTCCGCTACGACAGCCAGGTGCTGTACGACGCGTACGGCAACCAGAGCATGGCGCTCAACAACATGTGGTCGCCGCGCGTGGGCGTCGTCTACGACTTCACGCAGAAGGGGCGCTCGAAGATTTTCGCCAACTTCGCCCGCTACTACCAGGGCATCCCGCTCAACATCGCCGACCGCGCGCTCTCGGGTGAGAACACCGCCACGCTGCTGCGCCGCGCGGGCGCCGGGTGCGCGCCGAACGCGCCAGGCGGCGTCTCCACGCAGGACTACCTCTCGAGCTGCGCCGACTACCTCGCGCTGGCTGACGTGGTGGGCGACGACGCGCTCGCCAACCACTACCTGCTCCCCACGGGGCAGGGCCGCACCGCCATCGACCCCAACCTCCAGGCGCAGGCGAAGGACGAGTTCGTCGCGGGCGCGGAGTACGAGATTCTCCCCGACCTGCGCGTGGGCGCGACCTACACCAAGTCGTGGATGGTCAACATCATCGAGGACATGTCGAACGATGAGGCCAACACCTACTTCATCGGCAACCCCGGGCAGGGCCTCGCCTCGCAGTTCCCCGGCTGGTACGGCGGCTCCGTGGGCGAGCGCAACTGCGCGGTGGTGCGCACCGACCCCAACCTGTCCGACTCCGAGCGGAACTACTGCCCGCTGCGCGACTACGACGCGGTGACGGTGCACGCCATCAAGGCCTTCTCCGATGGGTGGCTGGCGCAGGCCAGCTACACCTGGAGTTCGCTGCGCGGAAGCTGGGCGGGCTTCTACAACCCGTCGACGCTGCAGTTGGACCCGGGCAGCAACTCGGTGTTCGACCTCCGCTCGCTGCTGGCCAACAACTACGGGCCGCTGCCGGGCGACCGCACGCACTACATCAAGTTCTACGCGGCCAAGAACTTCGAGGTGACGAAGGAGTTCGGGCTCCTGCTGGGCGTCACCTACGAGGGCCGCAGCGGCACGCCCATCAGCTACATGGGCGGCCACCCCATCTACGGGCCGACCGAGGCCTTCATCCTCGAGCGCGGCGCCGCCGGCCGCACGCCCTGGCTGCACACGTTCAACCTCAAGGCCGGCGCCAGCTACCGGCTGAGCAAGGACACCCAGGTGGCCTTCACCGTCGACGTGCTCAACCTCTTCAACCTCCAGGCCGCGACGCTGGTCGACGAGGACTACACGCTCAACTCGGTGCTGCCGTACACCCCGGCCAATGGCGAGACGCGGCAGCAGACGCTGGAGCGCATCTGCGCGGCGGGCCCCGGCTCGGTGTCGAACTGCGTGAGCGCCGTCGACGACACCGACACCGGCGACAAGCTGACCAGCGAGAACATCAACGCCAACTTCAAGCAGCCGCTCCAGTACCAGCAGCCGCTGCAGGTCCGCTTCGGTGTGCGGTTCACCTTCTGAGGCAGCGAGGAGACTCCCATGCGATTCCACAAGCTTCTCGCTGCGCTCACGGTGGTGCTGTCGGCGGTGGTGGTCGGCGCCTGCGCGGTGCCGCAGCCCCGCTTCGAGTGCAACACTCTCACGCCGTTCTTCGCGGTCTACACGCTCGAAGAGGGCGACCCGGCCAGCGCCTGCGGCGGCTACGGCGGCG
>CALNBU010000361.1 GCA_937875615.1 uncultured Archangium sp. | reverse complement strand
CTGAGCGCCGGCGTGCTCACGGTCGCCCTCGCCGCGCTGAGCGGCGGCGCGCTCACGGAGGCACGCGCTGCGCTGTCGCCTCCAGGTGAGCTCGAAGCTGACGTTGCCGCCGAAGACCCCGGTGCTGGTGCTGGGCGACGGCGCGCCGACGCCCACCCTGGCGCGCTGGTTCGACGCGTCGGGCTGCGAGGTGACGGTGGGCACACCCCACGAGGGGCCGGCCCTGCTCCTGCGGCGACCGGCCAGGTTGGTGACGCTGGTGGAGCCGCGGCACGAGCCCCTGGCGCGGGCCTGCCATCGCCTGCGCGCCGTCGACGAGACGCCGCTGCTGGCGCTCTCCCGCGGGTCCGAGCGGGCCCGCCTGGCGGCCTTCGACGCGGGCGCCGACGACGTGGTGTCGCCGCACATCAGCGAGCAGGAGCTGCTGACGCGGGCGGCGGCGCTCCTGCGGCGCGCGCCGGGGACGCCGCTGTGCACCACCACCTTCGGGCCCTTGACGCTGGAGCGCACCCGCCGCACCGCCCGCTTCGGCGGCGCCGAGGTGCACCTCACCGACTACGAGTTCGCGCTGCTGCGGGTGCTGGTGACCCACGCCGGCCAGCCGGTGCGCCGGGAGGCGCTGCTGACCGTCGCCAGGGGCACCCTCGAGAGCAGCTTCGAGCGCTCCATCGACGTGCACGTCTGCCGCCTGCGGCGGAAGCTGGGCGCGCTCGGGCCGCTGACGCTGAAGACGGTGCGGGGCGTGGGCTACGTCTTCGAGGGCAGCTCAGCGCACCCGGGGGAGCCCCGAGAGGAACGGCCGCAGCAGTGACATGCGCCCGCCGGGCCTCCACACCGCGGTGATGTGCAGCCCCGCCTCGAAGCCGGCCACGCGCTTCATCACCGCGCCCCGGGGCGCGTCGGCGATGACGTAGCTGCCCACCAGGAAACACCCCAGCCCCTGCAGCACCAGCGGCACGCCGTGCTGTGGCTGCTGCACGTGGTGGATGATGCGCGGCCGGCGACCGGCGCGGGAAAGCAGGCGCAGCAGCTCGTCGTAGAGCTGCTGGTTCACGTTGCGCTCGAAGACGATGAGCGGCTCGTCGGCCAGCTGGTCGAGCGGCACCTCCTCGAGGGCCGCGAAGCGATGCGTCTGCGGCACCCACACCGCCCAGTGGCCGCGCATCACCTCGCGCATCACCAGGTCATCGGCCCGGGGCAGGCGGGGCCCGGCGGCGAAGCCGATGTCGACCCGCCCGCTGCGCACCGACGACACCGCCTCGTAGGGAGGCATCTCCACCAGCTCCACCAGCACCTCGGGCCTGGCCTGCATCAGCGACTGCAGCGCCGGCGGGAGGAACACGTGCGAGATGTACTGGAGCTGC
The DNA here is from genome assembly GCA_937875615.1 of uncultured Archangium sp. Taxonomy (GTDB): domain Bacteria; phylum Myxococcota; class Myxococcia; order Myxococcales; family Myxococcaceae; genus Archangium_A. Next base: position 2,058 of record CALNBU010000361.1, on the reverse strand, counting down.
CCCACCCTCAACGTGTTGTCCCGCAGGGCCCCCACGCGGCGCGCCGAGGCCAGCGCCTCCTCCAGCTGCGCGAGGGCGCCCAGCGTCTCATCGCGCAGCGTCTGGCCCGCGGGCGTCAGCTGCACCGTGCGCCGGTCTCGCTCGAACAGCCGCACCCCGAGCGCCGCCTCCAGCCGCATCACGTGCTGCGAGAGCGCCGGCTGGGTGACCCCCACCCGCTCCGCCGCACGGCCGAAGTGCAGCAGCTCGGCCACCGCGTGAAACGACCTGAGGTGCTTGAGCTCCACGCGCGTGACTTATAACTGAATCAAATCACAGACTCATATTTTCAGATTACAACTCTGCGAGGGTCCGACGCATTGAAGGCCACTTCGTCATGTGGCTGGTCCGCCTCGCGCTCTCGCGCCCCTACACCTTCATCGTCTTGTCGCTGCTGCTCGTCGTGGGCGGGGTGGCGGTCATCCGCCGCACGCCCATCGACCTCTTTCCAGCGGTGGACATTCCCGTCATCAACGCGGTGTGGACCTACCAGGGTCTCTCGGCGCAGCAGATGGAGCAGCAGATCACGCTCTTCAGCGAGTTCTCGCTCGCGGGCAACGTGCCGGGCATCAAGCGCATCGAGTCCACCAGCTTCGACGGGGTGGCGGTCATCCGCCTGGAGCTGCACCCCGACGAGGACATCGGCGCCGCCACCGCGCAGGTGGTGGCCTCGTCGCAGACCATCTTGAGGCGCATGCCGCCCGGCACGCAGCCGCCCATCGTGGTGCGCAGCTCCGCCACCAGCGTGCCCATCCTCCAGCTGGCGGCCACCAGCGACACCGCCAGCGAGGCTGAAATCTATGACTTCGTGAACCTGCGCGTGCGCAGCGCGATGTCGGCGGTGCGCGGCACCCGCTTCCCGCTGCCCATGGGCGGAAAGATGCGGCAGATCGTGGTGGACGTCGACCCGGAGCAGCTCAAGGCGCGCGGGCTCTCGGTGCAGGAGGTGGCCAACGCGGTGGCGCAGCAGAACCTCACCCTGCCCACCGGCGCCGCCAAGCTGGGCGACACCGAGTTCCGCGTCAGCACCAACGCCAGCCCCGAGGCCATCGACGCCATCAACGACCTGCCTATCCGCACCCGCTCCGGCGAGGTGCTGCGGGTGCGCGACGTGGCCTTCGCCCACGACGGCTTCGCCCCCCAGACCACCATCGCCCGACTCAACGGCGACCGCGCGGTGGTGCTCTCGGTGCTGAAGACCGGCGACGCCTCGACCACCGAGGTGGCGGCCACGGTGAAGAACATGCTGCCCGGCCTGCAGGCCTCGGCCCCCGCGGGCCTCAAGCTGACCATGCTGGCCGACGAGTCGCGCTTCGTGATGCGCTCCATCACCTCGGTGGTGCTGGAGGCCATCATCGCCGCGGGCCTCACCGCGCTGATGATCCTCATCTTCCTCGGGAGCTGGCGGAGCACGCTCATCATCTTCGTCTCCATCCCGCTCTCGATTCTCACCACCCTGTTGGTGATGCGCGCCTTCGGGCACACCATCAACACCATGGTGCTGGGCGGCCTCTCGCTCGCCGTGGGCATCCTGGTGGACGACGCCACCGTGGAAATCGAGAACATCCACCGCAACCTGGGCATGGGGAAGCGGCTGACCCGCGCCATCCTCGACGGCGCGCAGCAGGTGGCGGTGCCCGCCCTGGTGGCGGCGCTCAGCATCGCGCTGGTGTTCGCCGCGGTGTTCTTCCTCGAGGGGCCGGCGCGCTACCTCTTCGCGCCCATGGGCCTCGCCGTGGGCCTCTCGGTGCTGGCCAGCTACCTGCTCTCGCGCACCGTGGTGCCGACCCTGGTGAAGTACCTCATCGCCCACGAGACCCACGGCGGCGACTCCTTCTTCGCGCGCTTCCACCAGCGCTTCGAGGCGGCCTTCGAGCGCTTCCGCGGCGGCTACGTGGGGCTGCTCGACGCGGCGCTGCGGCGGCGCGGCGCGGTGCTGGCGGGCTTCGCCGTGGCGGTGGCCCTGGCCGGCGCGCTCGCCACCCGCGTGGGCAGCGACTTCTTCCCCCGCGTCGACGG
>CALNBU010000360.1 GCA_937875615.1 uncultured Archangium sp. | reverse complement strand
AACTCAGCCACCGCCAGCCTCGCCGAGGCGGGCGCGGTGCGGGGCTGCGGCGAGGCGCGCGGGTACAGCTCAGGCTGGACCTGGGCGCCCGAGAAGATGGCCGCCACCTTCACTACCCGGGAGAGCCGACGGAAGTCTTCGGTGAGCGCGTCGCGCAGACCGGCGGCCAGCGGCCCGGCGGAGGTGGCCAGCTCCGCCGCCCGGAGCGCGCCCTCGAACTCGGTCAGCGCGGCCTGCGCGCGCTCCAACAGCCCCTCGTGCAGCGCCGCGAGGCGCCCCTGCGACACGCTGAGCTCGCGCAGGAGTCGGGCGTCGGCCGAGGTGTGGACGCCCACCCGCTCCAGCTCCGCGTCGAGCGCCCTCAACACCGCCGGCTCCTTCGCCTGCCCGGGGCGGATGAAGAACCGCACGGCGCGCTCCATCACCCCGAGCGACGCCGGCCGTCCCTCGCGCAACGCCTCGAGCCGGGCGGCGAGCTGGTTGTAGGCCTCGACCAACATCGCTCATCGCCTCGGGCGCGCGTCGACGATCCGCCGGGCCACCGTGCTGAAGGCGCCGGCGAGCGTCTGCAGCTCGGAGGCCAGCACGCCGATGGCCTGCTCTCGCCCCGCCCCATCTCCCAGCCGGTTGAGGAGCGACTCCAGGCGGACCAGCTCACCCTCGCGGGTCACCAGCATCGGGAAGCGGCTGGTCACCAGCGCGTCGAAGCGCGCCTCCGCGTCGAGCCCGCCTTCGTTGAGGAGGTAGTCCTGCACCTGACTCCACCAACCGGAGAGGAAGCGCACCCGGAGCATCACCGCGCGCAGCTCCGCGGCGGCCACCAGCTCCCGGAGACCGGACGGCAACGGCGCCACGCCCGCCCGCCCCAGCAGCGCGTCGATGGCGGTGATGGCCGCGAACTCGCCCTCCTCGACCAGCTGCGTGAGGTGCTTGCGGTAGTAGGCGTAGGCGTCACCGGACAGCGCCCTGGTCTCCGCCGGCACCACCGCCCGCTGCGCGCCCAGCTGCTCGATGTGCTCGCGGATGCGTGGCTCGAACAGCTCCCGCGCCTCGCGGAGCGCCGGCCCCGCCAACGCGCCTTCGCGGTTGAGGTTGTCGACCACCACCTGCATCAAGCGGGAGAACTCGTCGAGGCGGGCGAAGGCCACGGTGCCCAACACCTCGCGCGCGTAGTTGGACGCCAGCGGCGCCAGCAGCCTCGCGCGCAACCCCCGACTCGACGGCGAGAGGCGCGCCAGCGCGTCCTCCAGGTGCCCCAGGCGTCGCCCCTCCGCGATGAGCAGCTCCAGCGGCTCCATGCGCATCGCGGGCGGCGAGAACCCGTTCTCCGCCCGACGCTGCAGCGCGGTGACCACCCGCTCCCGCACCGAGCCGAGCGCGTCGCGCGTGGCGTCCGCGGTCTCCGGGGCGATGGTGGAAACCACCTGCGCCAGCTCCGAGAGCCGGTCGAACTCGGTGGTGAGGCTGCGCGCGAGCTCCGCGATGCCCTCCAGCCGCAGCTCGTCGTCGAACTCGGTGCTCTCCGCGGACAGCGCGAGCAGCGCCCCGGCCTGTTTCACGAAGCCGGCCACCAGCTGCGCGTACTCCGGCAGCCGCGCCTGGAGCTCCGGCACCCGCCGCGCCAGCTCCAGCGTGTCTCCGAAGCTGCCGACCAGCGCCACGCCCGCTCGCCCCTCCACCTCGGCCGCAGCGCCACGCGCGAGCCGGTGCGAGAAGGCCTGGAGGAGCGTCTCCGCGGCCTTCAACACCGGCTTCCGGTTCTCCGGGTGTCGCGGGCCGGGGACCAGCCTGGTGCGCAGGGAGTTGGCCGAGGTGCTGGCGGGCCCGGCGTTCCACGCGCGGAGCAACGCGTCGGCGGCCGCCTGTTCGTCCTTGGCCCGGAGGTCCGCGGCCTCCCGCTCGAACGACTGTTGCAGCGTCGGCGCCAGCCGCGACCAGGCCTGGGTGAAGGCGCGATGCTCGACGCGGATGATGTCGAGCTGCGCGCGCTCGCGCGGGTCCGCCGCCTGCTTGAGCAGCGCGTCGAGCGCGCTGTCCTGCGGACCACCCAGCAGGAAGAAGTGGCGCAGCGTCTCGAGGTCCTCCACCTCGGCCACCAGGCGGCGCTCCGGGCGGCGGTAGAGCCTGTCGCGCACCACCCCCGCCTTGAGGGCCCAGAGCGCCTTCACCATCGAGCGCTGCGAGAAGTACTTGGTGGGCACGTAGTCGGGCAGCCGCGCCACCTGCGCCAGCAGCTCGCGCTCCAGCGCGTCGGCGAGCTCCTCCAGCCCCTCGGCCACCACCGCCGGCACCTCCACCGCGTTCACCGCGGCCTGCAGCACGTCGACCTGCTGGAGCGTCAGGCGGGCCTGCAGCGACGGCCGCTGCCCCGACTGCGCCCGCTGCAGCATCTGCCCGCGCGACGCGCTGCGGGTGAAGTTGCGCGGCGTGAAGCAGACGAACGAGACGCGGTCGGCGAAGGCGGTGAGCGTCTCGGGCGAGCGCTGCAGCACCTCCGACAGGTAGCGGTTGGAGGTCATCACCGCGCACTCGCAGCGCCCCGGCGTCACCTTCCGACCGTGCTTCAGCTCGCGCTCGTGCAGCACGTTGAGGATCGACCGCAGCAGCATGTCGCGGCCGTCGAAGACCTCGTCGAGGAAGGCGTGGGTGGCGCCGAGCATCCCCTCCTCGGTGAGGTACTCCGTGCGACCGGTCTCGGTGAGCACCTTGAAGTCGACCGGGCCGATGAGGTCGGTCTGCACCGTGTTCTCGGCGAGCTGCTTGCTGAAGAGCGACGGGCGCCCGCTCTGCTCGTCGACGATGCGCCCCAACACCGCCGTGGCGATGGCGCTCTTCGCGGTGCCCGGCGGCCCGATGATCAGCACGTGCTCCCGGCACAGCAGCGCCAGCTCCAGCTGCGTGAACAGCGCGTCGCGCTCGATGAACGCGTCTCTCAGCTCATCGAAGAAGGCGCGAAAGGCCGTCGCCGACTCGGTGAAGCGGGCGTCATCGCTCCAATGGCTCGGTGCATTCACAGGCCGGTAAGTATAGACGCGCGGCGTGAAGGACGCCGTGACTCTCCCTGGTCGTTTCGTCGCCGTCTGGAGCATCTTCACGCTGTGCACGTACCTGTCCTTCGGCAGCGGGCTGCAGCTGCTGCACCTGGGCTGGGGGCTGTGGGCCGCGCAGGCCCTGTTCCACGGGGGCCTGAGCGTGGTGGGCTGGCAGCTCTCCGGGCACTCGGCGCGCGCGGCGCTGGGCGGCTTCTCGGCCCGGAGCTTCGGCGTCGGGGCCGCCTTCGGCGCCGCCAACTACTTCGCCTGGGCCGTACCGCTGATGGCGCTCGCGCACGCGGTGTTCCCCGCCCGGCTGGTGCAGTTCTTCGACAGCGCGAAGCTCTTCGAGCGCCACTCGCAGGTGGACCTCGCCCTGGCGGTGAGCGGCGCGGTGCTCGCCGCGCCGCTGTGCGAAGAGCTGTTCTTCCGCGGCTTCCTCCAGCGCGGCTTCCGCGAGGCCCCGCGCGGCATCGTGCTGACGGCGCTCATCTTCAGCGCCTGCCACTTCGACCCGGTGGGCCTGCTGGCCCGCTTCGAGCTGGGCGTGTTGTTCGGCCTGCTGGCGTGGAAGAGCGGCTCGGTGTGGCCCGCGGTGGGCGCCCACGCCGCCAACAACGGCGTCACCACCCTGCTCTATTTCCTCGGCGACGCCGGCGACGACACCCCGCTGGGGTGGAAGCTCCCGCTGCTGTGCTTCGCCGCCGGCAACCTCGCGCTGCTAGCGCTGACGCGCTTCGCCGGCGAACACCTGCGCTCACCGTCGCCCTCGACGTTGACCCCGGTGCCGCCCCGCACGCCCTGGGCGTGGTTCTCACCCTGGCTGGCCTGGGGACTCGCCTCGTTCCTGCTCCTGCTGGCCTTCGACTGGCGCGGCGTGGCCCTCAACGTCATCGACGCCCGCGCTCAACCCGGGGAGGCCGTGCGCACCCAGACCCGGACCCTGCGGGCGCGCGCGCGCGCGGGTGAGCTCCCCTTGAGCGACTACCGTCAGGCGCTGCGCCCCCCGAACTGACGTGGTGGCGGCTTGACGCACAGGAGCGAATGAACGAAGTCCCGAGGTCAGTTTTCGACTTTCATTCGCAATTTCTACCCTGCCGCATGGACCTCTTCCTCCGTCGCATCCGCCCCGTCTTCTTCTGGACCCACCTCGTCAGCGGCGTGCTGGCCAGCCTCATCATCGCGGTGATGAGCGCCACCGGGATTCCGCTCGCCTACGAAGGCGAGTTCATCAACGCCTTCGACCCCGCCGCGGGCGCCGGGCCGCGCCCGTCGGTCGACGTCTGGGGTCAGGGCGCGTCCTCCATCACCTTCTACCGCGACGCGCAGCGGCGACCGGTGGTGATGAAGTCGGGCGGCCAGCGCTTCGTGGTCGACGACACGGGCGCGCTGGAGCCCGCGGCGCGCGCCTTCCGCTTCATCCACCTGATGGAAGACTGGCACCGCTGGCTGGGGCTCGAAGGAGAAGGCCGCAAGGTGGGCCGCGCGCTCACCGGCGCCGCGAACGTCATCTTCCTGCTGCTGGGGCTGACCGGAGTGGTCATCTGGTGGCCGAAGAAGCTGAAGTGGCCCCACTTCAGGGCGGTGCTGCTCTTCGGGCGCGGACTCAAGGGCTGGCGGCGGGACTTCAACTGGCACCACGTCATCGGCTTCTGGTTGGCCGGGGTGCTGGTGGTGGTGGCCGCCACCGGCGTCGTCATCTCCTACCAGTGGGCGCAGGACCTGGTGGCGACGAGCACGGGCGGCAAACCCACCAGGGGTCCGCCGTTCCCCACCCCGCCGGTGGTCGACGACGCCGGGCCTCCGCTGCCGTTCTCCACGCTGCTCGAGCGCGCCGCGGCCGAGGTGCCCAACTGGGACATGATGATGCTCCAGGTGGAGATGCGCGGGCCTCCGGTCCCCGAGGGCAAGCGGCGCGCCATCGCCTTCAACATCCTCGAAGAAGGGCGCGCGGTGCCCTTCGCGCGGCACCTGTTGGCGCTGCACCCGTACACCGGAGAGACGCTGTCGCACGTGGACTTCGAGTCGGCGAGCCCGACGCTGCGCGCGCGCATGGTGTTGCGCTTCCTGCACACCGGGGAGATCTTCGGCCCCGCGGGCCAGCTCATCGCGGTGCTGGCCTGTGTGGGCTCGCTGGTGCTGACCTGGACCGGCCTGACCCTCAGCTGGCACCGCTTCTTCGGCGCCCGGCGGACCAGGGCGGCCCGCGACGAGGCCTGAGCCGCCTGCGCCGGCGGGCGGCCTTCAGTGGAACTTCCGGCCCGCCTTGACCGCCTCGAGCAGCAACGGAGCGGGCGTGAAGCGCTCACCCAGCTTCTCCTGGTAGTGCTCGGTGCGCTCCAGGATGCGCCCCAGCCCCTGCGCGTCGGCGTAGCGGAAGGGCCCACCCAGGAAGGGCGGGAAGCCGAGGCCGAAGATGGCGCCGATGTCGCCGTCCCGCGGGCTGCGCAGCACGCCCTCTCCCAGGCAGCGGATGGCCTCGTTCACCATCTGCAGCACGCAGCGCTCCGCGATCTCCGCGCGGTCGAGGCGCTTGCGGTTGTTGCCCTGCGGCGTGTGCGCGTAGACCGAGGGATCCGGCTCGGTCTTCTTGCCGTTCTCGTAGAGGTAGAAGCCCTTCTGGGTCTTGCGGCCCAGGCGCCCCTCGCCGACGAAGACGTCGGTGGTGGCCGGCGCCGCCATGCGCGCGCCGAAGGCCTCCTGCATGATGCGGCCCACGTGCGCGGCCACGTCGATGCCCACCTCATCGAGGAGCGTGATGGGCCCCACCGGGAAGCCGAAGTCGACCAGCGCGCGATCGATGTCGGCGATGTCACCGCCCTCCGCCAACAGGAAGGCCGCCTCGTTCATGTAGGGCGCGAGGATGCGCGACGTGTAGAAGCCCACGCCGTCGTTGACCACGATGACCGTCTTGCCCTGCTTCTTGCCCACCTCCACCGCGGTGGCCGTCACCCAGTCGGCGGTGCCGGGGTGGGTGATGATCTCCAGCAGCGGCATCTTGTTCACCGGCGAGAAGTAGTGCATCCCGATGACCGTCTCGGGGTGCGCGCTGGCCTTCGCGATCTCGGTGATGGGGATCGACGAGGTGTTCGACGCGAAGATGGTGTCGGGGCGCGAGACGGCCTCCATCTCTTTCAGCACCCGGTGCTTGAGCGCCAGGTCTTCGAAGACCGCCTCGATGACCAGCTCCGCCCGCTTGAAGCCGGAGGTGTCGGTGGTGGCGGTCACCAGGGCCATCGCCTTGTCGGCCTCCCGCCAGGTGAGCGACCGCCGCTTCACCCGCTCGTCGTACAGGCCGCGCACGTGCGCCAGCGCGCGCCCCACGCCGTCGTCGTCGCGGTCCTTGATGCGCACCGGCGTCTTCTGGAGCGCGCTGGTCACGTAGGCGATGCCGGCGCCCATCAGGCCGCCGCCCAGCACCCCGACCTTCTTCACCTCGCGCGGCTCGACGCTGCCGTCGGCGACGCCGTTCTCCTTCTTCATGGCGGTGGTGGCGAAGAAGATCTCCACCAGCCTCCGGCTGACGTCGCTCACCACCAGCTCTCCGAAGAACTGCGCCTCCACCTCGAGGCCCGCCTTGGTCCCCTTCTCGAGGCCGATGCGCACCGCCTCCAACGCCTTCTCGGGCGCCGGGTACTTGCCGCGGGTCTTCTTGAGCAGCTGCTTCTTCGCCTGGTCGAAGAGCAGCTTGCGGCCCACCGGGTTGTCCTCGAGCGCCAGCTCCGCCCAGGCCTCCCGGTTGGTCAGCCCCCGCAGGATGTCGGAGAAGCTGCGGCCGGGCTTGAGCGCCGGCGCCAGCCCGCGCTTGCGCTCGGGCTTGAGCGCGCCGCTGGCCAGCTCGCGCGCGCGGCGCAGGGCGATGTCCCGGAGGATGGGCGGCGGCACCACCTCGTCGACCACCCCCAGCTTCAGCGCCTTCTTCGCCTTGAGCTGCTTGCTGGTGAGGATGAGGTCGAGCGCGGCCTGCGCCCCGATGAGCGCGGGCAACCGCTGCGTGCCGCCGGCGCCGGGCAGCAACCCCAGCTGCACCTCGGGCAGGCCCAGCGAGGTCTTCGGCGCGTCGGTGGCGATGCGGTAGTCGCAGGCCAGCGCCCACTCCAGCCCGCCGCCGAGGCACGCGCCGTGGATGGCCGCCACCACCGGCTTGCCGAAGGCGTCGAGGCGGTCGAAGGCCGCCTGCCCGAGGCGGGAGAGCGCGGTGGCCTCGGCCGCCGTCTTCACCGTCTGGAGGAAGTCGATCTTCGCGCCGGCGATGAAGGAGTCCTTCTTGCCGGAGATGATGACGATGGCCTCGGCCGAGGTGTCGGCGGCCGCGCGGGTCATCAGCCCCTCGAAGTCGTTGCTGATGGCCGGGGAGATGGTGTTGACCGGCTCGCCCTCGATGTCGAAGGTGATGACCGCGACGCCCTGCTCCACAGCGTAGACGAAGTGCTTCGAGTCGGTGCTCATTCTTCACGCTCCAGCACGACGGCGGCGCCCTGCCCGCCCTGCGCGCACACAGTGATGAGAGAGGTGGCCTTGCCGCGGCGCTTGAGCTCCCGCAGCGACTGGTGGATGAGGCGCGCGCCGGTGGCGGCGAACGGGTGCCCCAGCGAGATGGAGCCGCCGTTGACGTTGAGGATGGAGCGGTCCACCTCGCCCAGCGCCTCCTTGCGGCCCAGCTTCTGGTTGAAGGCCTTCGACTCGAAGGCCTGGATGTTCGAGGCCACCTGCGCGGCGAAGGCCTCGTGCATGTCGATGAGCTCGATGTCCTTGAGCTTCATGCCCGCGCGGTCCAGCGCGATGGGCGCGGCGTAGGCCGGCCCCTGCAGGAGCTGGTCGGCCGGGTCGGTGGCCGCGAAGGCGAAGGACTTGAGGAAGCCCAGGATTTCGTAGCCCAGCGCCTTCGCCCGCTCCTCGCTCATGAGGATGATGGCCGCCGCGCCGTCGGTGAGCGGCGAGGCGTTGCCGGCGGTGACGGTGCCGTACTTGCGGTCGAAGGCGGGCTTGAGCCGAGCCAGCGCGTCGAGCGAGGTGTCCTCGCGCACCAGGTTGTCGATGGTGGCGGTGACCTTGTACCTGGGCCCGACCGGCACGCTCATCACCTCTTCCTTGAAGAGGCCCGACTTCCACGCGCGCGCCGCGTTGTGGTGCGAGGCGAGCGACAGGGCGTCCTGCTCGCCGCGGGTGATGCCGTTCTCCTTGGCCATCTTCTCGGCCGAGTCGCCCATGGACAGGCCGGTGGTGTACTCGGCGATGGCCGGCGGCACCGGGAGCAGGTCCTTGCCGCCCAGGCGCTGGAAGGGCTTGAGCTTCTGCGGCAGCGTCTTCGCCTTGCTGGCCTCCACCAGCGCGTGCGCCAGCGGCCGGGAGGTGAAGATCGGCGGGTCCGACATCGACTCCGTTCCGCCGGCGATGACCACGTCGGCGTGCCCGGCCGCGATGGACTGGGCCCCGCTGACCGCGGCCTGAATCGAGGTGGCGCAGGCCCGCACCACGGTGTGCGCCTGCACCTTCCGGGGGAGCCCGCTGAGCAGCACCACCTCGCGAGCGATGGACGACGCCACCAGCGAGGGGATGACGGTGCCGAACACCAGCTCGTCGACCCGCTCGCCATCGAGCTCGTAACGCTGCACCAACTCCTGCACCACGATGCGCCCGAGCTCGAGCGCGGTCAGCTCATTGAAGACGGTGTTCGCCTTCGCGAAGGGCGTACGCAACCCTCCGACGATGGCGACGCGGCGGCTACCTCTGGCCATGGTGAAAGCCTCCTGGTGGCGTCCCGGAATGGGAAACGGTTGGGTAACAGAGCCTTGATTGCAGAGTCAATGAACACTGACGCAAGGCGTTACAGCAGCCCTCGACAGACACGGTACGCTCCGCTGGCTCCTGGGAGGGACCTGATGCGCAAGCCTCGACTGCAGGGCCATGGGCCATGAGGCGACGTTGGGCGCTGGCCCTCGGGTCTGGCACGCTGATGACCGTCGCCGCGGCGTGGTTCTGGCCCGCGCCCGGGCCGGAGCCCGCGCCTCCCGCCGAGCTCGATGAGGCCCCCGAGTCCCCGACCCCTCCCCACGCCGTCCGTTCCCCGACGATGGGGAGCAAGCGCCCCGACGCGCCGGGCGCCTTCAACCTGGAGGTGGTGAGCGCCAGCGACGGCCAGCCGCTGCCCGGCGCGCAGGTCTACGTCGGGCGGACCCCGGAGCCCGCCCGCTTCCATGCTTCACACTTCTCCGGACGCTCCGACTTCAACGCGGAGACCGACCTCCTCGGCAGAGTGCTGGTGGAGCCACCGCGCCCGCTGCAGGTCCCCGAAGAAGACGAGGAGGATGAAGAGGAGGACGAGGACCACCGGGAAGAAGCCGGCGCGCCACCCGCGGTGCCAGTGCTGCACCTCAAGGTGAGCCATGACCACTTCAGCACCTACCGGGGCCACTTCGTCCCCGGCATGAAGGTGGCGCTGGAGCCGAGGCGTCCGCTGCGAGGACGGGTGGTGAGCGCCTCGGGCGCTCCGGTGGGCGGCGTGGTGGTGGCGCCCCTGCTCCTCAAGCGGCCCCAGGTGTCCACCGCGGCCGACGGCACCTTCTCCATCCAGCTGGCGCGCGCCGATCTCCTCCTCGCCGCGCAGGGAGACGCGGTGGCGCTCTCCCCGCTGCTCGACGAGGCGCGGCTGCAGCAGGACGAGCTGCTGGAGCTGGTGCTGGCCGTGCCACCCCACAGCGAAGGCCGGGTGGTGGCGCGCGACGGCCAACCGCTGCGCGACGTCGAGGTGACCGCCGCGCTCGGTCACCTCAGCTGGACCTCGCGCACCGGCGACGACGGCCTCTTCCGGGTCCCGGCGCTGGAACACTTCGGGCTGCGGCTGCGCCTGGAGAAGCCCGGCTATGTGACGCAGCAGACCATCTTCAGAGAGACGCTGACGCTCCCTCGCGCCAGCCACCTGACGGGTCAGCTCCTCGACGCCAGCGGGCCGGTGCCCGGCACCAGGGTCGCGCTGCTGAGCGTCGATGAAGACGGCGAGGTCGAGCTGGTGGCCGAGACCCACGCCGACGCCGAGGGCCGCTTCTCCTTCGCCGGGCGCGAGGAGCTGGAGGTCGTCGTGCAGAGCCGGCGCGACGACGCGCGGGTGGAGCTGCAGGTGAAGCTGCGCGAGGGCGACACCACCCACGTCTCGCTGGTCTTCCCTCCGGAGCTGGAGCCGGTGCAGCTCGAGTTCTTCAGCCTCGGAGGGGCGCGCGTCTCGGGGTGCCTGGCCACCGCCGCGCCGGTGCCGCCGACGGGCTGGAGTAGCCGCTCGTCCGCCTACGACGACCGCATCCGCCTCGCGCCCGGGCGCTTCGACTTCC
>CALNBU010000359.1 GCA_937875615.1 uncultured Archangium sp. | reverse complement strand
GCGAGATGGCCGAGAAGCTGGGCGCCGCGCTCACCGACGAGGCCGAGGCCATCCACACGCGCGCGCTGGCCGGCGAGAAGGTGCCGCGCGAGGTGCTCAAGTCGGCCCGACCGCTGTACGAGATGGCCCAGGACGTCGGCTTCACCTCCTCGTCGGCGCGCGGCAAGACGGCCTTCATCGAGGGCCTGGCGGAGCTGGAGTCGAAGGCCTGGAAGCAGGCCGAGCAGCACTTCACCGAGGCCAGCAAGGCCGACGGCACCAACCGGGAGTATGCGTACTTCCGGGCGCTGGCGCTGCTGCAGCAGGGAGACCGCAAGCAGGCGCTCAAGCTGTTGGAGACGGACCTCAAGGACGACCCGCGGACCGCCACGCTGCGCGTCGCGCAGGCGCTGAGCGAGTCGCCGGCGGCGGGCGCGGACGAGCTGGAGAAGCTGTTGTTCGAGGCGCGAAACCCGGAAGCGAAGTAGAAAGGGCCCCGTGGCGCTCTTCATCTGCCAGGGCTGCGGCGCTGAGCATTCGAGCTGGTCGGGGCAGTGTCCGAACTGTGGGACCGCGGAGACCATCCGCCTCGCGCCGGCGACCGACCGCATGGTCGATCGCATCATCAAGGGGAAGTACAAGCTGGTCCGCAAGCTGGGGCAGGGCGGCATGGGCGCGGTGTACCTGGGTGAGCAGCTCGGCATCGGGCACCGCGTCGCCATCAAGTTCCTCAAGTCGGAGTTCTCCAACGACGCGGAGATCGCCCGCCGGTTCCTGAACGAGGCCAAGTCCTACGCGCGGGTGGCGCACCCCAACGCGGTGACCTTCCACGACTTCGGCCAGGACGACGAGGGCAACCTCTTCATCGCCATGGAGTACTGCGAGGGCGTCGACCTCAAGAAGACGCTCCAGGAGAACGGCCGGCTGCCGATGATCGAGGCCCTGGAGGTGGTGCTGCAGGTGGCCGACGTGTTGGCCAACGCGCACGAGAAGGGCGTCATCCACCGCGACCTGAAGCCCGAGAACATCATGATCCGCCGGGGCATCCGCGGCGTGCACGCCAAGGTGCTCGACTTCGGCATCGCGCGCCTGATGGATGCCGGCCCCAAGCTGACCGTGGCCGGGGCCATCGCGGGGACGCCGCGGTACATGTCGCCGGAGCAGGTCGAGGGCCGGGAGGTCGACGAGCGCGCCGACATCTATTCGCTGGGCATCGTGCTCTACGAGACGCTCACCGGCAGGCAGCCGTTCGACGGCACCTCCATCACCGAGATCCTGCACAAGCAGGTGCACGAGCCGCTGCCTCCGCTGACCCTCTACGCCGCGGATCTCGACTACCCGGAGATCGAGGCAGTGGTGCGCCGGGCGACCGCCAAGCGCGCCAATGAGCGCTGGCCGGACATGCTGGCCTTCGCCAGCGCGCTCTCCCAGTCGATTCCGACGCAGGCGCACCTCTCGCTGCCGCCCCTGCAACGCACCGGGGTGACCGCGTCCATTTCGCGTCCGCTCCCCTCGCCGCACGACGCGGTCACGCAGCTGGGCGTCGACGCGGAGGCCGGGGCCGCGACCGTGGTGCGGAGCGACTCGCCGGTCCCGTCACCCCTGCCGTTGAACCAGCCGCTCGATCTGCGCTCCGAGGACGCCGCGCCGGAGCTGGTGACGGCGCCCAGGTCGAAGCTTCCCTTCGTCGCGCTGGCCGGCCTGCTGGTGGCCGGGGCCGTCGGCGTGTGGTTGCTCGTCAGGCCGGAGCCAGAGACGGTGTCGCCGCGCCCGGAGGTGGTGCAGCCGAAGGAGGCGCCGCCCGCGGTGGTGGCTCCGAAGCCCGAGCCGGGGACCACGGTCGACCAGACCGAGGCCATCAAGGCCGCGCTCCGGGAGCAGACGGCGCAGAACTTCCTCGGGCAGGGCAAGACCGCCTTCGAGGTGGCGAAGCTCGATGAAGCAGAGTCGTACCTCAACTCGGTGTCCGCCGACTCGGCCGCGTCGGGGGAGGCGAAGGCGCTGCTCGGCACCATCGGGAAGATCCGCGAGCTGCTGAAGAGCGCGGCGGCGTTCAAGGGGCAGGGGCGCTGCGAGGCGGCGCTGCCGGTGTACCGGAGCGTGTTGCAGCTCAACGGCAAGGTGAAGGACGCGCTCGATGGCCAGTCGGCCTGCAAGGCGAGCACCATCAACACCACCATGGAGTGAGTGATGCGGCTCCTGCTGTGGCTGCTGCGGGCGATGTCTCCCGGCGCGCGGCGACGGCTGGCGGGTGGCGTGGCCGCGCTGGCCTGGGCGCTGCGCATCCGCCGGGCGGTGGCGCTCGATAACGTCACCCGGGCCTTTCCAGAGCTCGACGCCACGGCGCAGCGGGGCATCGCGCGCGCGGCCTATGACTCCATGGCGTTGGCCGCGCTGGAGTCGGTGACCTCGGACCTGGTGACCGGCGACGGGCTGGAGCAGGTGGTGCGCGTGCCGCACTGGAATGGCCTCGACGAGGTGCTGCGGGCGAAGCAGCCGGTGTTGATGGTGTCGGCGCACCTCGGCAGCTGGGAGCTGCTCGTGGAGGTGATGGCGCGCCGCGGGGTGCCCCTGTCGGCGGTGGTGCGTCCGCTGCGCGGCAGCTTCAACCGCGCGGTGGTGAAGAGCCGCCTCGACGCCGGCGTGGAGCTCATCTACCAGCGCGGGGCGCTGCAGGGGATGCTCGCGGCCCTGCAGCGGGGGCGCGCCGTGGTGCAGCTCATCGATCAGGCCCTGCCAGGCCCGGAGGCAGTGTGGGTGCCCTTCTTCGGACGGCTGGCGTCGACCACCCCGGCGGTGTCGCTGGTGGCGCTGCGCACCGGGGCGCCGGTGTTCGTGGTGACCGCGGTCCGCGACGGCGAGGGCCTGCGCATGGACGTCGAGGGGCCGGTGCCGCTCCCGGAGACCGGGAGCAGGGCGGAGAAGGTGGCGGCGCACACCGCGCAGCTGACGGCGCTCCTCGAGGCGCGGGTGCGAAAGGATCCCGGACAGTGGCTGTGGCTCCACCGACGATGGAAGGGCACGCCGCCGCGCGGGTGAACGTCGCCGAGGTCAGATGGCGAGGCGGAGCATCACGCCGGCCTGGATCAACGGTGGGTCTCTCAGCGTCGACAGCGAATCGCGCACGCCCTCGCCGGAGCCAGGCGAGGTCTGCTCCGAGGCGTTGGCCACGTCGTTGATCAGCTTCGGCTCCAGCGCGAAGCGCAGCTGGCCGCCGGTCTGGCCGTAGAAGACGCTCCCGAAGGCCTGCACGGTGAGGAAGTTTAGCACCCGGAAGATGACGTCGAGTCGGGTGAGCGCCGCGGGGTCGCTGATGATCACCACGTTCGAGAGCGAGACGGTGATCCAGTCGGCGCCGGGGAGGCCGGGCGCGGCGAGGGTGAGGCCGACGTTGTGCCGCCCCTGGTAGAGCGGGACGCGCTGCATGGGGTCGAGCTGCTGCTGGAGGAACTGCCCGCCGAAGGTCTGCAGCAGGTAGTCGACCGGCCGCTCGTAGCCGGCGGGGTTGTAGAAGTACTCGGCCGAGATGATGGCCAGGTTCTTGTCGGTGTAGTTGAACGAGAACGACGCGCCGCCGCTGACCTGCACCATCACGCCCTCGTCGCGGTGCGCGGTGACGTTGCCCAGCAGCACGTTCTCCACCAGGTTCTGTTGCGAGAGATCTGCCGGTGACGAGAAGCGCACGAAGTCGCGCGCGTCGCGGAAGGCCGCCTCGGCGTAGACGTCGAAGGGGCCCAGCGCGGTGCTGAGGTCGACGGCGTAGCGCTGGCGGCGACCCTCCTGCCACACGCCGCCCAGGCCCAGCTCCGCCGGTCCCAGCACGAACTCGGCCCGCACCGCGCCGCCGAGGTGTTTGAGCTTCATGCCGGTGGTGTCGACCTCGATGCCCTCGAGGAGCCCGTAGCCGTAGAAGTTCCAGCCCAGGGACTCCACCGGGACGTGGACCTTGATCATGTTGACGCCGAGGCGCACGTCGAAGGGGTTGAAGGCGTCGCGCGGCTGCGAGTTGAGGAAGTCGGTGGGGTACCAGATGCGGGACACGCCCCAGCGCACCTTCTGCCGACCGATGGTGAAGTACACGAAGCGGGCGATATCGAAGCGCAGCCAGAGCTGGTCGAGCAGCACCGTGGGGTTGGCGGCGGTGGCGGGGGTGAGCCCCACGCCGGCGGTCCCCGCGCTGGTGCTCGACGCGCCGCTCCCGTCGCCGACCGGGCGCGTGGGGTCGAACTGGAGGCGGCCGACGGCATAGGCGCGCAGCCGATCGTTGGGCCGGCCGTCGAGGTACATGTCGAGCAACATCGGCGCCGAGAACGAGCCCTCGACGAAGGGGCGGCCCTCCTGGAAGAAGGCCTGGCCGAACATCAGCAGGTTTCCGCCGATGCGCAGCGGGTCGGTCACCGCCTCCTGGGTGTCGAACTTCGATTGAAGCGGGCCGGAGGCGAGCTGCGCTTGATCTCTCGCGTCTCCCCCGAGCTCCCCCGCGTCAGGCTCGACGTCGTCCGGCACCAGCGCCACGCCGGCGTCGGCTTCTTCGAGGGGCGCGTCCTCGCTGCCGAAGAGATCATCTTCGGAGGGCCGCTCCTGGGCCGAGGCGGAGAGCGCCAGCAGCGCCGCCAGGCACGCTCGCTTAGCGGCTCTTCGACTCAAGCCACGCCTTGGTGAAGAGGTTGGCGTCGAGCGGCTTGAGGTCCACCGACTTGATGAGCACCAGCGTGGAGTTGGCCTTCTCCACCTCGTCGAAGAAGCGCATCTCGGCGGGGAACCACACGTCGGCCTTCTTCGCCTCGGAGTAGAGCTTCTGCCACTTGGGATAGTAGCCGGTGCGCATCAGCCGGCCGGAGAGCGCGAACTCCTGCCGCTTGAGGATGTTCCTGGTTCCCTTGTCGACCCACAGCTTCACCACGGGGTAGGCCACGTCGACGCCCTCCTTGACGGTGAGCGTGAGCTTGATGGTGTCGAACTTGCCGAGCTTCTCTTCGCCGTCGAAGGCGGGGGTGAACTCGTCGGCCAGGCGCGACTCGTCGAAGTCGCTGCGCCGGGAGTTGGTGCCGCCGATGCGCTCGCGCTCGGTGGTCCGCTCCCACTTGCCGGTCGAGGGGTCGTAGCTCCAGAGGTTCTTGTCGAGCCGCAGGTAGCCCTTGCCCTCTTCGCTCTTGGGCTTGGTGAAGAGCAGCAGCAGCTTGTCATCGGAGTCGCGGCGGTAGATCAGCATCTCCCGCACCACGTCGGCCTTGTCCTTCTCCTTCTGCTCCAGGTACGCGAGCGCCTTGTAGTCGCCGGTGTTGCGCTCGCGGGTGTCGAGCTCCTGCAGCAGCGCGAGCATCTCTTCGGCGCTCAGGGCGGCGAGGGCCGGCGCAGCGGTGAGGAGGAGGAGGGCGGTGAGGAGCGACTTCATGGCGTGGCACCCGGGGATGGAGTGGGGAGACGATCGACGCCGACGGCGTGGGCCACCGCTTCTTCAGGGCGCTCGCGGCCCAGCACCATGCCGTCAGCCAGGCGGATGACGGCGTTGGCGTGGCGCATCACCCGGTGGTCGTGCGTGGAGAAGATGAAGGTGGTGCCGTTGCGCTGGTTGAGTCGCTTCATCACGTCGAGGATGGCCTCGCCGGTCTGCGAGTCGAGGTTGGCGGTGGGCTCGTCGGCGAGCACGATGAGCGGCTGGGTCACCAGCGCCCGGGCGATGGCCACGCGCTGCCGCTGCCCGCCCGAGAGCTCGTTCGGTCGGTGCTTCTGGTGCGAGAGCAACCCGACCTGGTCGAGCAGCGCCTCCACCCGCGCCTTTCGCTCGGCGCCGCTGAGCGTGTTCTGCAGCAGCAGCGGGAACTCCACGTTCTGGAAGACGGAGAGCACCGAGACGAGGTTGAACGACTGGAAGATGAAGCCCAGGGTGTTGAGGCGCAGGTTGGTGCGCTGGCGCTCGGACAGCCTGGCGGTGTTCTGGCCCGCCACCAGCACGTCCCCGCGGGAGGCGGTGTCGACGCAGCCGATGAGGTTGAGCAGCGTCGTCTTGCCGCTGCCCGAGGGCCCGGCGATGGAGATGAACTCGCCCTTTTCGATCTCGAGGGACACGCCGCGCAGCGCCTGCACCACCGTCGCGCCCAGACTGTATTCCTTGACCACGTCGCGAATCGAGATGAGGGAGCTCATGGCGGGGCGGGTGCTAGCGCACATTCATTGCCGCCGCCCGCCGATTCATCTACCGTACTTCGTCACTTCTCCTTCACGCACGAGGACTGAAACCATGGCCGCGAAGAAGCCCGGACAACCAGAAGCGCAGGCCGAACAGTGGCCGACGCCCAACTACCCGAACATCGAGGTCTTCATCGAGACCGCGGGCGCGGCGGAGGTGAACGCGTTGTTCTCCAGCCTCAAGGAGGGCCTCGACGGTTTGAAGGGGCCCCGCGCGGACCAGGGCAAAAAGGTGGGGAAGGCCATCGAGCGCACCGAGGAGCTGTTGTCCTACCTCCTTCAAGTGCGTGAAAAGCTTGAGGCCGACCGCAAAGGCAAAAGGTAAAGTTGTTGATCAGTCTGTCCCCGCGCAACTCGGGACCGGCTGCGGCGATAACTGGATCACTGGGGCGCCTCCGACAGGGGTCGGGGGCAAGGTCGTACCCCGGACACTTTCTCGCAGTATCAAGGAGCTTTTCCATGGCTGGTATCAAGGGCATTGACAGCACCCCGTCGCGCATCTCCTCCAACTTCACCACCCCCAAGCTCACCACGCAGCGCTCCTTCGGTGAGTCGCTGGCCTCGGGCATCTCGGCGGCGGGCAACATGGTCTCGCAGGGCGCCTCGCTCCTCGGTGGCAGCATGGGCGGCGGCCTCATCTCCAGCGCGGTGTCGTCGGTCTCGACGCTGGCCCAAGGCAACGGCGCGATGGCGGCGTCCTACGCGGCCACCGGCACCTCGCCGGCGGTTCCGGTCGGCGCGGGCGTCGGTTCGGTCGGCCTGACCGGCGGCCTGAACGCGGGTGGCACGGGTTCGACGGGCGTCAACCTCACGGCGGGCACGGGCACGGCGAACGCGGTCGGCGACCAGAGCAGCCTGACGGAGTTCGCGCGCATGAACCGCGAGATGCTGAACACGCAGGTCGTGATGCAGCGTGAGAACAACCACTTCACGTCGATGTCGAACGTGCTCAAGACGCGTCACGACACGTCGAAGAACTCCATCTCTAACATGCGCTGAAGCTGGCGCAGTCCGAAAGCTGAGGGCTTCATCAGAAGGGCGGCCCAGGTGGCCGCCCTTCGTGTATCGTGCGGCGTGAAAGGACAAGTCATTCTATGGCGGAAGCGAAGTCGGACATCGCGGGCAGCCTGGTGCCCGTCACGAAGATGCAGGCCATGATGTTGATGGAGGCGGGGTACCTGTGGATGGATCTGGGCCGCTTCGACTACGCGCGCGAGTTGTTGGGCGGCGCGGCGGTGCTGATGCCAAAGAGCGAGGTCCCTCAGATTGCGCTCGGCACGTTGGAGTTCAACGTGGCGCACCACGACAAGGCGCTGCAGTTGTTCCGGCGCGCGCAGCAGCTCGCGCCGCGCTCGGCGCTCCCGAGGGCGCACTGCGGTGAGGCCTTGCTGTTTCTCGGCAAGGTGAACGAGGCGATGAAGGAGCTGAACGCGGCGCTCGAGCTCGAGCCCGGGAGCGACGGGGCGAGCTTCGCGCGGGCGCTCATCGAAGCCAAGGAGTCCGGCGCGTTGCCGCCTCCCGCACGTCAGCCGAAGAAGTAAGTCTTCACAGAGGCAAGGAGCGAGCATGTCTGTCAGAGGCGTCGGCCGAGGTGGAAAGTCGGCGGGAGCACGCGGCGCGACCGGTGCGGGCGGTGCAGGGAAGGCGTCGGGCGCGAGCGGTGCTTTCGGTGCGAAGGTCGACGGGACGGCAGGGCTGGTGGGCGCGAACGGCGCGGTCGCTGGCGGCAACGTCGGCGCGGCGGGGCCGGTCGATGCGATCACCGCACAGGCGATGGAGCTGGTGCGGCAGCTCAAGACGGGTGAGCTCAAGAGCCGGGACGAGGCGACGAAACGGCTGGTTGCGGATATCCTGCGCGAGAAGGTGAATTCCCAGTCGAAGAAGCTCACCGACAAGATCATCGAACAGCTGAAGGA
>CALNBU010000358.1 GCA_937875615.1 uncultured Archangium sp. | reverse complement strand
GAGAGGGTGGTGCAGGCGGCTACCAACAGGAGCGTCACCGCGAGGGCGCCGCCGTCGACGGGCGCGAAGAGCGGCGCCTGCGCCGCGGTGAGGGTGGCGCCGGCGAAGCGGGCCACCAGCGAGGCCACCACCGTCACCACCAGCACCCGCAGGTACTGCATGAAGGCCACCAGCCGCACGTCGGCGCCCCAGGCCTCGGACATCACCACCATCATCGAGGCGGCGCCGGGGAACGAGCCCCACAGCGCGGCGTTGCCGGGCAGCACCTCGAGGCGCGAGAGCACCACGCCGATGACGAGCGCGATGCCCACCACCGAGCCCACCACCAGCACGAAGGCGCCCAGGTGCTGGCCCAGCGTGCGGAAGAGCTCCGGCGTGAAGCTGCGGGCCAGCATCGCGCCGAGCACGCCCTGCGCGGTGGCGGACATCCAGCGGGGCATCGCCACCGTGCGGCCCCGGCTGCTCAGGGCGATGCCGGCCAGCATCGCGCCCAGCAGCCCGGCGGCCGGGAGCCCCAACAGGGCCAGCAGCCCGGTGGAGGCGACGGTGGTGAGGAGCAGCAGCGCGACGTTCATTGAAAGCGAGCGGCCGGCAGAGGAGCGCCGGCCCCTGTGTGTGTAGGCGCCTGACGTCGTCTGCGCTCCTGCAAATGAAGGAACCGTTCTCGATTCCGTGGAGTTGGAGGCTGTGCTTGCCTGCGACCCCCACGCGTCAGGCCCCCTCACCCGCAGTCCTGAAGGAGTTTCGTTTGCCTCGCTCGTTCGCACTCGTCGCTGTTTTCTCTGTCGGCACCCTCGCCGGTGTGGCGTTGGCCGGCAGCATCGGTAGCTACAGCGGCTGCAAGTCGCTCAAGGGCGGCGCGCGCTCAGCTTGTGAGAAGTGTGTCGCCGGCGGCAACTTCTACCAACCCGGAGGCGGCTGCGGCATGGCCGAGGGCATGCACAAGTCGAAGGCCGCCGCCGTCGAGAAGCCTCCGCCGCGACCCAAGGCGATGCCCAGGACCGCGAAGGACTACGTGCGCATCGAGCCTGGCTCCTTCGAGATCGGCGCGCGGGAGCTCGATTCCAGCAGCGACAAGAACGACCGGGAGCTGTTCGACGCCACGGTGACCATCACCCGGCCATTCATGATGAAGGCCACCGAGGTCACCTACGGTGAGTGGTACTTCGTGGTGGGCTCGCTGCCGCCGCTCTACGAGAAGGCCTTCGGCTTCGAGGTGCCCGTCGGAGGCGTGAGCTGGCGCGAGGCGGCGCTGTACCTCAACGAGCTCTCGAAGAAGGAGAAGCTCGAGACCTGCTACACCTTCAAAGACGGGCTGGTGCAGTGGCCGAAGGGGCTCGACTGCACCGGCTACCGGCTGCCCACCGAGGCCGAGTGGGAGTACGCCGCGCGCGGTGGCGTCGAGGAGCCGCGCTACGGCGCGACAGACGACATCGCCTGGTACTACGAGAACAGCGACGGCGTGCCGCACCCGGTGGGGAAGAAGGAGAAGAACGCCTACGGCCTCTACGACATGCTGGGCAACGTCTGGGAGTGGGTGTGGGACGTGGAGGACTACAAGCCCTACGACGGAGAGATGGTCGACCCCATCATCGGCGGGCTGGAGCTGGGGTCGGCGGGCCAGGACCGCGAGATGCGCGGCGGCAGCTACCGGGAGCGCGAGTACGAAGTGCGCGCCACCCGCCGGTTCCAGTACCCGGCCAACAGCGGCAGCGTGCACCACGGCTTCCGTCCGGTGCGCACGGTGGCGGCGAAGTAGCGTCAGGTGCGCTTGAGGTAGCGGCCTGCGCCACGCTCCACGCGCAGGTCGCCGTCCTTCCACTGCACGCGGCCATTCACCACGGTGGTGGCCACCTTCCCCGTGAGCTCGAAGCCCTCGAAGATGTTGCGGTCGCAGTTGTGGCGGTGGGTGGCCGCGGAGATCGTCGAGCGCTGGGTCGGGTCGTAGACGAAGAGGTCTGCATCCGAGCCGACCATAATCGCGCCCTTTCGCGGATAGAGGCCGAAGATCTTGGCGGGGCGCGTGCAGCAGAC
>CALNBU010000357.1 GCA_937875615.1 uncultured Archangium sp. | reverse complement strand
GCACCTTCCTCGACACCCCCGAGCAGCGCTGCGCCGACGCCGCCCTGCAGGCCAGCCAGAGCAAGTTCGCCAAGGCCTTCAACAGCGCGGCCGACGCCTCGGGGCGGCCGATGAGCCCCAGCGCGCGCCCGGCCTCGCGCCGCACGCCCAGCGCGGCGTGGGTCAGCAGCGAGATCAGCGGCTTCACCGCCGCCGTCGAGCGCAGGCGGCCCAGCCCGGTGGCGGCGACGATGCGCTCCGGCGTCTCACCGTCTCGCAGCGCCCGGAGGAAGGTGGCCTCTACCTCCGGCGTGCGGGGGCTGAGGCCCGCGAGGAACTCCAGCAGCCGCAGGCGCTTGTCATCGACGGACTCGCGCTCGATGGCGTACACGAGGTCGACGGCCGCGTACTTCTCGCCCCCCAGGTAGCGGATGCGGTTGACGGCCTGGTTCACGCCCAGCTGTTGCTTGAGGAAGGCCTCCACCACCGCCCGCGTCTCCCGGCCCACGTTCGGTTTGGCGACGCTCAGCGTCGCGGTCAGCATGAAAAGCAGAAGAAAACGCACGAAGTGCACCGTACCACGCAGAGGAAAATGGTCGCGGCGCCTCGCTGGCGTACACTCCGCGGCTCTGGAGTCGCCCATGACCATCAAACTTGCCGCGGTGATCGAACCCAACAATGCCCGACACAAGACGATCTCGTCGGCGTTGAAGAAGGCGGGCCTCAAGGTGTCTCTGGCCCGCGAGCCCGAGCAGCTGGCGCGCGAACAGCTGGTGGTGGTGGGCGCCTCGCTCAAGAGCCCCACCCGCACCGGCCGGGCGGTGCGCCGGGCGCTCCCCGACGCGCTGGTGTTCGCCGCGCAGCGCAGCGGCTTCAAGGCGCCCTGGGCTGACGGGGTGCTGCCGCTGCCGGTCTCTCCGAACGATCTCAAGGTGCGCCTGGCGGAGCGCGGGCAGCGCTCGGGACCGGTGCCGGTGTCGCCGCGGCCCGGCGACGGCATCCTCGACCCCACCACCAACTTCTACACCTTCGCGCACTTCAAAGAGGTGCTGTTCATCGAGGTGAAGCGGGCGCGGCGCTACGGCTTCCCGCTGGCGCTGGCGCTGGTGGGCTTCGACCCGCTGCCCGGGGAGATCGACGCCGAGCTGCACACCCAGCTCATGGGCGGGCTGGCGCTGGCCATCCGCCGCTCGCTGCGCGACACCGACTACCCGGTGCAGCAACCGGGCGACAAGGTGCTGCTGCTGATGCCGCACACCGATCTCGCCGGCTCCCTCATCGTCGCGCGGCGCATCACCGAGCGCGTCTCCCGAGCCACCCTGCAGGCCGGCGACACGGTGCTGCCCCCCACCATCTCCGTGGGCGTGGCGGCGGGCGAGCCCGGCCGCGAGTACGGCTTCTCGGACCTCATCCGCCAGGCCCAGGACGGCCTCTCCGCGGCGCAGGCCTCGGGCGGCAACCGCGTGGAGTTCGTCAGCGTCAGCGACGGGGCGCCCTCGGAGAAGCCCGGGTTTCCCCTGCCCTGAGCCCGACCGGCGCGGCGCTCAGGGGAGCTCCGCGGCCTCCACCCGGTTCCGACCGTTCTTCTTGGCGCGGTAGAGGTACTTGTCGGCGGCGGAGATGAGATCTTCCGGCTGCGAGAAATCGGAGTCGAGCACCGTGGCCACGCCCAGCGAGATGGTGACGCGGATGGGCGTGCCGTTGAACAGGAACTCGGCCCCGTCGATGGCCCGCCGACAGCGCTCGGCGGCGCGCATGGCCTTCTCCGCCGCCGACTCGCGCAGCATGAGCGCGAACTCCTCGCCGCCGTAGCGGGCGAAGAGGTCTTCCTGCCGCACCGTCTCCGCCACCTTCGCCGCCAGCCGCTGCAGCACGTAGTCGCCCGCAGGGTGGCCGTAGGTGTCGTTGATCTTCTTGAAGTGGTCGATGTCGAACATCACCAACGACAGCGGCACCCGGTGACGCAGGCAGTAGGCGAACTCCTTGCGGAGCGTGTCGAGGAAGTACTTCTTGTTGAAGATGCGCGTGAGACCGTCGCGGGTGGCGCTCTCGTAGATCGACCGCTGGTACTGCTCCTCGAGCTGGTCCTGGATGGAGAACTTCACCACCGTGTTGGCGCCGATCTGGATCTTGTCGCCGTCCTGCAACGTGGCCACGTTCACCTGGATGCCGTTGAGGTAGGTGCCGTTGGTCGACCCCAGGTCGACCAGCTGGAACTGACCGTTGGGCGCCATGGAGATCTTGCAGTGCTTGCGGCTGATGCCGTCGTCTTCGACCGAGAGCTGCACGTCGGGCGAGCGGCCCATCACCAGCTCGCCCTTGTCGAGCTTCACCATCTTGCCGATGGTCGCGGGCGTCTTGGAGCTGATGACAATGAGGTAGGCGTTGTTGGCCCGGGCCTCACCGATCAGATCGCTGATCTTGTGTACCGCTGTCTTGTCTTCAGCCATCGACGCCCCCGGAGGCTAGCACTCAGCTTCGTTCTCCCGCCACAGATCGCTCAAGGTAGTCGCGCAGCGCGTTGCCCCGGTGGAAGGCGAGGCCGTGCATGAGTTTCACCACAGCAGCCGACACCGTCATGTCTCCGCCGCTCACCGCGCCGGCGCGCCGGGCCTTCGCCCCCGACTCGTACATGGTGAGATCGACGCCGTTGCGGGGCGCCTGGCTCACCACCATCACCGGCACCCCCAGGCGCCGGGCCTCGGAGAACACCGGCGTCAGCGAGCGACCCAGCGCGTCGTTGGTAGGGAAGGTGCCGGCGCCGTAGGCCTCCAGCACCAGGCCGCGCACACGGGGGAGGATCGACAGCGGAATCTGCGGGTCGAGCCCGGGGAAGACCCGCAACAGGAAGACCCGCGGCTCGATGCCGGCGAGCAGCCGCGGCCGGCCCCGGGGCGTCAGCCCACGTCCGAAGCGCGCGTCGACGCCCAGCACGCCCAGCGGCGCGTGGTTGGGGCTCTCGAAGGCGTCGTACTCGGCGATGGACACCTTGCGCACCCGGTTGCCGCGCAGGAGCTTGGAGTCGAAGCACACCGTCACCTCGCGCGGGCCGTGCAGCGCCGAGGTCACCGCGTCGATGAGGTTGAGGCGCGCGTCGGTGCGGATCTCACCCAGCGGTCGCTGCGCGCCGGTGAGCACCACCGGCTTGCGCAGCCCCGGCAGCATGTACGAGAGCGCGCAGGCCGTCTCCGCCATGGTGTCGGTGCCGTACGTCCCCACGAAGCCGTCGAAGTCATC
>CALNBU010000356.1 GCA_937875615.1 uncultured Archangium sp. | reverse complement strand
CCCTATGCCGAGACGCTGGCGCGCATCGCGGCGGCGGATGCCGTGGTGCAGACCTCGATCGGATTCGAGACGCAGGGGATGACGCCGTTCGAGGCCGCCGCCCTCGGCACTCCGACCATCATCAGCGCCCCCGACATCGCCGTCGAGCTGCGCGGCGCGAAGCCGGTCACCGTTCCCGTCGAAGAAGACAGCCACTTCTCGCTCATCAACTACCCGGGGCCGGCGCGCGTCTTCCAACGGCTGAGCATCGTCGACGCGCACGACGGCACGTTCGCGCGCTCGGCGGTGGCGGGGAAGGCGGTGGTGGCCGGCGTCACCATCGTGGGGAGCTCCGGAGATCAACGCGTCACGCCGTTCTCCGAGTTCGCCGCGGGCGTGTACACGCACGCCGCCTTCGTCTCCAACGTGCTGGCCGACGACTTCCTGTCGCGCCCGGGGTGGTTGGTGAACGTCGAGCTGGCCCTGATGCTGGTGCTGGGGCTCGCGGTGGCCGTCTTCACGCCGCGCCTCCGCTCGTTCTCGGTGAAGCTGGTGGTGCTCCTGGCAGTCATCGTGGGCGCGGCGGCGGTGGAGTACGGGCTCTTCGTCCGCGGCCTCAAGCTCGGCTTCGTGGTGCCGCTGCTGCACCTGACCGTCACCGCCTTCGGCTGCGTCGTCCTCGGCTACCTCTCGCTCGACCGGGAGAAGCTGAAGATGCGCAGCACCTTCTCGCGCTACCTCGGCGAAGACGTGATGGATCTGGCGCTGCAGGATCCCGACAAGCTCAACCGGGGCGAGAAGCGGGTGATGACGGTGCTCTTCTCCGACATCCGCGGCTTCACGTCGATGGCCGAGCACATGTCGCCGGAGAAGCTGGCGGGCTTCATCAATCAATACCTCTCTCCGATGACGCAGATCGTCTTCGAGGAGCGCGGCACCCTCGACAAGTACATCGGTGACGCGGTGATGGCGTTCTGGAACGCGCCGCTCGAGCAGCCGGATCACGCGCTGCGGGCCTGCCGCGCGGCGGTGCACATGCTGCAACGCCTGGAGACGCTCAAGGCCGGCTGGCGAAAGGCGGGCTACCCGGAGTTGGAGATCGGCATCGGCATCAGCACCGGAGAGATGGTGGTGGGCAACATGGGCTCCGACGTGCGCGTCGACTACACGGTGCTGGGTGACTCGGTGAACCTCGGCAGTCGCCTGGAGGGCACCAACAAGGAATACGACACGCGCATCATCATCAGCGAGCGGACCTGGGAGGCGGCGAAGGGAGGCATCGTGGCGCGCCGCCTGGGCGCGGTGCGGGTGAAGGGCAAGAAGGTGCCGGCGCGCATCTACGAGCTCCGCGGGCTGGGGGCGCCGTCGGAGGACGACGCGCGCGCCATCGCCGCCTTCGAGGCCGGGCTGGAGGCGCTGGCGGCGCGGGACTTCGGCGCGGCGCGGTCGCTGTTCCACGAGGTGTTGCAGGTGTGGCCGGGAGATCCGCCGGCGCGCGCGTACCTGAGCGAGCTGGACAGCTTCACTGAAACGCCACCTGGACCAGACTGGGACGGCGTGGTGACGCTGCGGACCAAGTGATGCAGTCTGCCGCGACGGTGAATCTTCAAATTGACGCCCCCCGGTTTGCGGGTGAGAGTGCCTGCCTTCCATGAGCGCTGAAGAGGCCCTGTTCCAGCGATTCGGCAAGGACATCCCGCGGGGGACCGTGCTCTTCCGTGAAGGCGACCCCGGCAAGGAGATGTACGTCATCCAGGCGGGGAAGGTGGCGATCAGCAAGAAGGTGCGCGACGTCGAGAAGGTGCTGGCGGTGCTCGGCCCCGGCGAGTTCTTCGGCGAGATGGCCATCATCGCCAACAAGCCGCGCAACGCCTCGGCCACCATCGAAGAAGAGGCGCGCCTGCTGGTGATCGACCCCCGCACCTTCGAGTCGATGATCCGCGGCAACGCGGAGATCGCGGTGCGCATGATCAAGAAGCTGGCCGACCGCCTCTCCGACGCCGACGCGCAGATCGAGACGCTGCTGCTGGCCGACCCGCACAGCCGGGTGGTGCACCACATGCTCGAGCTGTGTCAGTAGCGTGGGCGCCAGGGCGAAGAGGGCATCGAGATTGATTTTTCGCCGCGCGAGCTGCCGCGGGAGCTCGCGGTGGGCGAGCCGGCGATCCGCTTCATGTTGCACCGGCTGGAGCGCAGCGGCCTCATCGAGGTGCAGGGCGACCGGGTGACCGTTCGCGACACTGCGCGGCTGTTCGACTTCCTCCGCTACCTCGAGATGAAGTGGAAGTTCGGGGAACTCTGACGCCGTGAAACTCAAGGTCTTAGGCCCTCACGGGGGCGAACTCCCCGGCTGCAAGAGCACCTGCTTCCTGGTGGACGGCCGCCTCGCGCTCGACGCGGGCGCGCTCACCTCGACGCTCGAGCTCCCGGAGCTCTCCAGGGTCGACGACATCCTGCTGACGCACTCCCACTTCGATCACATCAAGGATCTCCCCATGATGTCGGACGTGGTGGTGGGCCGCCGCGACAAGCCGGTGGTGATCCACAGCAACAGCGAGTGCATCGCGACGTTGCGGAAGAACATCTTCGACAACGTCATCTGGCCCGACTTCACGAAGATCCCGAACGCGAAGAACCCGGTCTTCAAGCTGCGCGCCTTCAAGGCCGGCTCGAAGGTGAAGGTGGGCCGCTATGACGTCCGCTCGGTGTTGGTCTCGCACCCGGTGGAGTCCTGCGGCTTCGTCATCTCCGACGGCAGCTCGTCCTTCGCCATCTCCGGTGACACCGGCCCCACCGAACAGTTCTGGAAGGTGCTGAACAAGACGTCGGGCGTGAAGCTGGTGTTGGTGGAGTGCAGCTTCCCCAACGCGCTGCAGTCGCTGGCCGACATCTCCGGCCACTTCACGCCGCAGACGCTCGAGAAGGAGCTCGCCAAGTTCGATCGGCGGGGCGCGGAGGTGGTGCTGTACCACCTCAAGCCGGCCTTCGTGCAGCAGATCAAAAAAGAGGTCCGGCGGCTTCCGGTGCATGTGTCGGAGCTGGGCGAAGAATTCGAGTTCTGATAGCGCCTCCGTCCGTGGCATCACTCGTCTTAGGCATCGCGGGCGGTACGGCTTCGGGCAAGACGACGGTCGCGCGCAAGCTGCACGAGGCCTTCAGCTCGCGCGTGGCCTTCATCGATCAAGACTCGTACTACAAGCAGCTCGACCACCTGACTCTCGAGCAGCGGCGGGAGGTGAACTTCGACCACCCCGACGCCTTCGATCAGGAGCTCCTGGCCTCGCACGTGCGGCGCCTGAGGAGCGGCGAGGCCATCGAGAAGCCGGTGTACGACTTCGTCACCTCCACCCGCAAGGCGCACACCGTCACCGTCAAGCCGGCGGAGCTGATCCTCATCGAGGGGATCCTGGTGCTGCACATGAACGCGCTGCGCGAGCAGATGAACGTGCGCATCTTCGTGGAGACCGAAGACGACGTGCGCATCATCCGCCGGCTCACCCGCGACATCAAAGAGCGCGGCCGCGACTTCGACCACGTCATCCACCAGTACTTCGCGCACGTGCGGCCCATGCACATGGCCTTCGTGGAGCCGAGCAAGCGCTACGCCGACATCATCGTTCCGCACGGCGGCAACAACGAGATCGCCATCGAGATGCTGGTGGGCGCCATCAACGAGCGCCTGGTGAAGACCCGCTGAGCGCTCAGGGCGCGCCGGCGTCGCCAGGCTCGTCGAGGACCGTCTCCAGCTCGAAGGGCAGATCCGAGAAGCGGCTCCCGTCGCTCTCCAGCACCTGGTCGCGCGAGCCGCGCACGTAGTACGCGCTGGGGGTCCCCTCGACGAGCTTCCCGATGGTGAGCCGCGCCAGCTCCCGGCCGTCTTCTCCGTAGAGCGCGACGAAGCGGGCCTTGTCGTCGATGCCGTACTTCGACCAGTCCTTCGGGTTCTTCTCGTGCTGCTTGAGCGGCTTGAAGGCGCCCAGGGTCCACAGGGCGCCGGTGATCTTGAACACCCTGGCCTTCGCCGGCCGCGGCGCGGTGATGCGCCAGCTCTCGGCCGAGGCGTCGACGGAGTCCTTCTCGACCACCACCTCGCTGCCGTCGGCGTTGTGGAACACCGCCTTGACCACGTGCTCCCGGGTGAACTGCAGCACCGCCTGGTCGCGGAGATCATCGGGGTGCTTGTCGAAGGCGGCGATGTCCTGACCCAGCTCCGCCAGCACGTTGCCCGCGTCGTCTTCGCGCAGGCCATACCAGGTGAAGTCCTCGCCGTCGGGGCGCTGCGCCGCGGTCAGCTTCACCGTGCGCCCGTCCTTGAAGGTGGCGAGCAGCACGTACAGCGGGGCGTCGAAGCCCAGGCGCTTGCGGTTCTCCGCGGTGTCTTCGAAGAACTGCTTCACGCGGGAGCCGCCGCCCGAGTGGAACATGGCCTGGGTGTTGGCGGCGTCGGTGAAGTCCTTCCCCAGCTTCCAGCGCGCGCCCTCGCGCACCAGCTCCCATTCGCGGTGTCGTGACTTGAGCGCCAGGCGGGCGAGGTTGCGATCATCGAGAGCGAAGGGCGTCTTGTCGCGGAGGTCGAAGGTGCGCTTCGCCAACGAGAAGCGCACGCCTCCGGGCGCCGAGAAGATGGCCGGCTCGTCGTTGCGACGGACGAAGATCGAGCCGTCGAAGCTGTTCTCGGCGCCGCCGAGGAGCTTCACGCTGCGCACCTCGCCGTTGACCGCGGCCCAGGCCTCCACGGTGAAGCGCGGACGGTCGAGGCCGTACTTCGCGAAGGTGGCGGCGTCGGGGTTCTCGACCAGCGCCTCCTTGAACTTCGCGGTCTGGAGCTGGCTGATGAGCCCGTCGACCACCATCAGGTCGGCGGCGGCCCGCACCGGCTTGACGATGCGCCACGGCTGGTCGGGCTCCCGCTCCAGCTCGGTGGTCTCGCCGTCGACGGTGACCACCACCCGGGTGAACTGGGCGGGCGGCGCGCCGCCATCGCGCTGCTTCTCGTCGAGCTTCTGGGCTGCGAAGAGGCGGAGGTCGTGGTCCTTCTGGCGCGCCGCCTCCTTCTCGGGCTGGAAGACGCCGAAGTACGCGTACGCGCCGACCCCGCCGGCGATCGCCAGCAGCCCGAGCAGCATCAGCAGCTGCTTCGCCGCCTGGCTCATCGTGCGCGCCTCGTCAGCCAGATCGACAGCCCCACGGCCAGCAGCAGGGTGGGGAGGACGTCGATGGCGAGCAGCCGGATCAACTCCGCCTGAGAGGGCGTGAGGTTGAAGGTGCTGATGTCGCGGTCCGGCGGGCGGATGGTGATCTTCTGGATCTGCTGCGTGGTCCAGGCGAGGGTGTTGAACACGAGGTTGAGGTTGGCGGGGTGACCGAGGGTGCCGGCGAGCAGGTCGCTGTCGCCGAACACCACCAGCCGGGTCTCGTCCGCGCGCCGATGCTCGCCCTGGACGGGCCGGGAGACCGCCACCGCCAGCGCCAGCTGCCCCGCGCGCTCGTCGGAGTCGAGCTGTGGATCTTCGCCGGGGTTGAGGTCGGCCCAGGCGTAGGGCGTGGTGGTCACCAGCGGCTCGGTGCTCAGCCCGTCGAGCGTCCCCTCGCGCAGCACGGTGAGCGCGCGGGTGGTGGCGAAGATGACGTTGAACTGCTGCGCCTTGAGCGCGCGGGTGATCTCGTGCTCGCTGAAGAAGGGCGTGTAGACGATGTACGGCTGGCGAGGGTTGACCCGGGCGTCGGCCACGATGCCCGGCTCGACCTGGACCCCGTACTGCGCGAGCAGCGGCTCCAGCCCCGACTCGGCCTGGGCCTCCGCGAAGTAGAGCAGCCGGCCGCCCTGCTCGAGGTACTTCGTCAACACCGCGAGCTCCCCGTCGGAGAGGCGGGCGCGCGCGCCGGCGATGATCACCGCCGAGGCGTCGTCGGGGACCGCGCCGGTGTCCACCAGGTTCAGCGGCTCGGGTGCGTAGCCTTCGTCGCTCAGCAGCCGCAGGAAGGTGACCAGCGAAGCGGCGATGGCCTCCTCGCTCTGGCTCTGCGGC